>DSBB01000405.1 GCA_011046175.1 Candidatus Hydrogenedentota bacterium
CGCAGGAACGGCGTGGTCGCCATGGGCGGCGACGGCCAGGTGACCATCGGCGATACAATCATGAAGGGCAACGCCACAAAGATAAGGCGGCTTGCAGACGGCGAAGTCCTGGCGGGGTTCGCCGGCGCGGTTGCGGACGCGTTTACGCTCTTTGAACGATTCGAGGGAAAGTTAAAGGAGTTCAACAAGAACCTGCTTCGCGCCGCGGTGGAACTCGGCAAGGAGTGGCGCACCGACAAATACCTGCGCCAGTTAAACGCGCTGCTTGCCGTCAGCAACCGCGACATGTCGTTGCTGATCTCCGGCGGCGGCGAAATCATCGAACCGGAAGACGGAGTCCTCGCCATCGGCAGCGGCGGCTCCTATGCACTTGCCGCGGCGCGCGCGTTGTCCGCGCACACCACACTGAACGCGCAGGAAATCGTGGACAAATCACTGCGCATCGCCGCGAATATCTGCATTTATACGAACACGCACATCACCATTGAAACATTGTAATTCCAATTTGCGCGTGTCAATACCGCCCCGTATTCAACTCGTATTTTCCGGGCGGGGTTGTCCGAAAAATTGATTTCCGACAAGTACGCGCCTTATTCTATGTTCGTCTGTGCGGTAGTGGTATCGCCTCAATAAACAGATTGCGCATACTCCCGGAGGGTCTGAATGTGAACTTAACGCTTCTCGATTATATAAGCATTGTGCTTTTTGTTTCGGCAGTGCTCGGCGTAAGCATGTACAAGAGCCGTCAAAAGAAGAGCAGCGCAGGTTATTTTCTCGCGGAACGCGGCGCGACATGGTGGCTCATCGGATTCTCACTCATAGCGGCCAACATATCCACCGAGCAATTTGTGGGCATGAGCGGCGCCGGCGCCGGCAACGCGGGTCTTGCCATCGCCAGTTACGAATGGATCGCGGCGATTACTCTTGTATTTGTGGCGATTTTTTTCCTGCCCCGCTTTCTCAGCGCAGGCATTTATACCATACCCGAGTATCTCGAATACCGTTACAACGCAGCTGCGCGCACGGTCATGTCTCTGTTCCTGATGGTGATTTATGTTTGCGTAACCATTGTGGCGGTGGTGTATTCCGGCGGCCTTACCATCCATGCCATATTCGACTGGCCGCTGGTTCCCAGCATCTGGCTCATAGGAATACTTGCCGCCGCATATACGACTTTCGGCGGTTTGAAAGCTGTCATCTGGGCGGACCTCATTCAAGGCTCGGCGCTCATTCTCGGCGGGGCTATTGTCCTCTTCTTCGGATTACAGGCCATGACACCGGACGGCGGACTGCTTGCCGGATGGGGCGCGTTCATGGACCAGGCCGGCGAAAAGATGCATATGAGCCTCCCGAATGAACACCCCGAATTGCCGTTTACGGCGCTGCTCTTCGGCATCTGGATACCCAACTTCTACTATTGGGGATTGAACCAATACATTACACAACGCACGCTCGCGTCGAAAAGCCTCAGCGAGGGTCAAAAAGGCGTGTTGTTTGCGGCCTTTTTGAAACTCCTCATCCCATTCGTTATTGTCATACCCGGAATAATGGCGTTGATTCTTTTCCCCGCCGACCTTGGCGGCGCGTCTGAAACAGCCAAAGACGCGGCCTACCCGGTGCTGGTGCGCAAACTTGTTCCCCAGGGATTAAGCGGATTCATGCTGGCGGCGCTGGCGGGCGCCGTGATGAGTTCTCTCGCCTCGATGTTGAATTCCGCCTCGACCATCTTCACCATGGATTTGTTCAAGCGATATATAAGACGCGACGCAGGCGACAACCAATTGGTTCTGGTGGGACGGATAACAACCATTATTTTTGTCGTTATCGGCTGTCTTATTGCGCCGAAATTGGCGGACCCGCGCTTTGGCGGCGTGTTCAAATATATACAGGATTTCCAGGGATTCATCTCGCCGGGCATTCTTACCGCTTTCGTATTCGGCCTTATTGTAAAACGCACCCCGGCCGCCGCGGCTATTGCGGCCATGATTGCAAATGTTCCCATATACGGTATTCTCCATTTTTCCGCGGTACAGACGGCTATTGTTAAAATCGCGCCGTTTATGGGCGCCATGACCGACGCAGGCGTCGGCAGTATTGCGTTCCTGAATCAAATGGCCATAACGGCGACCTGTCTGATCATCGTAATGGCTGTCGTAACGTTCGTTAAACCGTTGAAAGAACCGGTGGTCATGCCGGTTAACGCTGATTTCGATATGCGAACTTCCAAGGCCATCCCGCTCACCGGCGCTTTCATCATTGCCCTGACTATACTGCTGTACATTATTTTCTGGTAGCCGCAACCTCATTGGAGCGATAATAGGGGTCTACGCCCGTGATGACAACCATCGCACCTTAAACAAAAGGCGGCCAAGGCTTTTGTCGTGTCCATGCTGTTATTGAACAACTACCCGGTTTCCCTTGTTCCGTATGCCCTTCTCAAAAAAGTAGTGGAAAGAATTTCCATGACACACATTCCCGCTCACAGGTTCCTTCTTTTTCTTTTTTGTGCGTGTATAATCCCCACCGGACTTCTTTCGGCATCGGAAGCCCCTCCCCTATTTATTCGATTCGCAGATATTTTACGTCATGAAACGAAAACCTCTCAAAAGGCTTCCGAGTTTTACATCGGCGGTGAAATGCGTCGGGTGCTGTATTCCCCGACGACTGTGGGGCCGACCCTGCATGAAGTAAACACAAACAACGCAATAGAGTTAATTCCTCGAGAGCATCTTCCCCCCCTTGAAGAGGGCGCCGCAGGCCTGAGGATTCGCGCACAGTACGCGCCGGACGCAAACGCGCCCTCACCGCTCAAACGCAAAATGTACGTGTTTATACCCCGCTCCGCCATTCAAGCAAACAAACCGCTGTATGTGACGCCCCCCGGACAGCCGGAAACTCACGCCCACGTATGGGCGCGCCAAGCGCACAGTCCGGACATGTCCCTCGCCGCCCATCCTGTCATTATCCCTGAAAATGCGCGCCTTGATTTTTGTGTTGCGCTGCAAAACGACTGGAAGATTCCCGGGGACGCTCGAATACGCTTTCATATCACCGCCGTAGACACAAACGAAATCACAACCATTTATGACGAAGTCATCGCCTGTAATGAACCGGGGGAAACGTCCCAATGGCAGCACCGTTCGCTTGATCTTCACAGTCTTGCCGGAAGAGAAATGCAATTAACGTTTGTGACAGAGGACCTCGCTGCCACCGAAGAGTCGCAACACGCTTTCCCGCTTTGGGCGGACCCGATTTTATACGGCGCCTCGGCCAAAGGAAAACGCGGCGGAATCAACAATGTCATTTTGATAGCGCTGGACACGCTGCGTGCTGATCACCTTGGATGTTATGGCTACAAACGTCGGGTCAGTCCCAATATAGACCGCCTGGCGTCGGAAAATTACCTGTTTGAGAACGCCTTTGCGCTCGCGCCATGGACAACGCCTTCCTTTGCCAGTGTGTTCACGGGACGGCTTCCCGCCGTTCACGAAGCAGGCATGGTCAGCAAGGGTTTCGTATTGGATACACGTTTTGCGACATTGGCCGAACATGCGCGGCGCGCCGGACTTTTACCAGTCGCATTTACCGAGGGAGTGGCCGTGCGCGCGCAACTCGGTTTTTCACGAGGTTTCGATTTTTATTCTGACGGCGAAACGCCTCTCTCACATTGTGTCGGAACAGCGGAGTCCACGTTCCGGCGCGCCGCGGCATGGCTTGAACGTTACGGTCATCTTCCGTTTATGCTTTTTGTCCATACGTATGAGCCCCACGACCCCTATGACGCTCCCGAACCGTGGAAATTGATGTTTGCGGACGCGCAATACGCGGGAGACGTAGGCGGCCAACCCAAACGCGCGCAATCCGACGCGGACAAACAGCATTTGCGTGACCGCTATGACGGGTGCATCGCCTATACGGACCACTGGGTGGGGTGGTTTATAGAACAGCTGGAACGAATGAATCTCCGGGAAAACACCGCCATTGTATTCTTTTCTGACCACGGGGAAGAATTTTGGGAACATGGCAATCATGGTCATCTTTCCTCCATCTATGACGAAACACTGCACGTGCCGCTTATTCTTTCCATCCCCGGCATGAAAGAACCGCCTGCCAGGATTGCAAAACAAGTGGCGTTGACCGACATCCACGCCACCATTCTTCAATTGCTGGATACGCCCTGTCCGTCGGCGGTGGACTCCCACAATTTGTTGCCTCTGATCCATAACCCCAACACAACCGCATATTCCCGGACCTATGTGGCCGGCGAGCTGCGCTTTCTCGATGTAGCGCAGGCAAAGCCGAAGGGCGTGCCTGTTGAGTGGGTAATGCGCAGCATGAGAACTCCGGTGACGAAATACATTATCAGCGACAGGGACTGGGTACTCAGACAGACAAGCGTTCCGACCGAGGAGAAGGAATACAAGGAAGAACTTTATGACCTACTTAACGACCCGGCGGAAACGCAAAACCTTATACAGACGCTTCCCGAACTGGCCAAACAATTCCGAAAAGCCTTTCGCGATTTCTTCGCCTCCTTTGGCATAGATGTGGACACGCCCGCTTTTGACATGGAAACCTCACCGCATAAAATTGAACAAGACACGATGGAGGCGCTGCAGTCGTTGGGATATTTGTGACAGATATTTGGGACCGGATTCCGCTTATGACTGGCGCCCCGCCGTCGTCGGCTATATCAAGTTTGCAGCCGCTATGGCCGCTTTCGTAAACTCTTATGTCGTTAGTTCTTATTTGCCGCTATTATCGAATCTTTTAATTCTTGGCTGTGGACAATGTCCTTGTTGGCATCTTGTCAGTCATCTTCTATGATTAAGAAGCTCACAAGCATCGTCATCGCGAGGAGGGCGTTAGCCCGGATATTTCACCGGGTTTCGTCGTGAGCCTGCGAAGATTACGTCAGAGCAGGTGCTTCGCGCTGCTCGCAATACCGCTTCACTGGACTACGGGCAATGTTCTCGTCAGGGTGTTTTGTTCTCGTGTTATATTTGTCTTTTCGCGCATCAAAAGGAATTACAATGATGATCCCCGAACGATTTCTCATGTCGCCACTCTTTTCCGTATTGTGTCTCTTGGTAATCCTCTTGTCCGCTCACGGCATGTCGGAGATTGCCGAGCCCGCAGCTGAAACCATAAAAAACGCGGTTGAAAACGTAAATCCCGCCCTTGTCCGTATCCACGTAGTGGAGGCGTACTATCGGGAAGGCCGTGAAATGAAATATGAATCATCGGGCAGCGGTGTTGTCATCACGCCTGAAGGCCATGTGATTACCAATCACCACGTGGCGGGGCACGCAAAACAGCTCAAGTGCGTGTTCGCGGATAAATCCGAGTACGAAGCCGATCTGGTGGGCACGGACCCGCTTACTGACATTGCGGTGATTTTACTGAAAACAGACGGCCATGCGGCGTTTCCCACTGTCCCTTGGGGCGACTCGTCGCTGGCGCGGGTGGGCGATCCGGTTTTGGCCATGGGCAGCCCGCTGGCGCTTTCACAATCAGTAACCCTGGGCATTATCAGCAATACGGAAATGATAATGCCCGAATGGATGAACCGATATGGCGGCCTGACATTAGATGGTGAGGATGTAGGCGCATTGGTGCGTTGGATTGCCCATGACGCGCAGATATTCGGCGGCAACTCGGGCGGGCCGCTCGTTAATATACGGGGGGAAATCATCGGAATCAACGAGATCAGTCTCGGGTTGGGCGGCGCCATTCCCAGTAATCTGGCGCAAAGCGTCGCAAATGAGTTGATGCAGACAGGCAATGTACGCCGCGCCTGGGTGGGGCTGGATGTGCAACCGCGCTTAAAATCGTCTGAGGCGGCCGTCGGAGCCCTCGTCAGCGGCACAATTGCCGATTCGCCCGCGGCAAAGTCGGATATCAAAGCGGGCGATATTCTGTTGTCTGTGGCGGGCAAACAAATTGACATTCAGTTTCCGGTGCAATTGCCGGACTTCAATCTGCTCGTGGCGGCGCTTCCCATCGGCGTGGAAACGCCTTTCGTCATACAACGCGGCAATGACACGATTACAATCCCGATCATCCCTGTGGAACGGGAGCCTTACGAACCGAAGCAGTTTGAGCAACTGCACTGGGGGATAACCATAAGGGACATCTCTTTCATGATGGCCCGTGAACTGAAACGCGATTCTACCGACGGTGTTCTGGTCACTTCCGTGCGGTCGGGCGGCCCCTCGGGCGACGCGCGTCCGGGATTGGCAAAAGATGATATTATCGTGAAAGTCGGCGAAACGCCCATAAGCAGCGTTAAAGGATTTCTTGAAGCGACGGACGTGATTCTGAAAGACGCCGACGGTCCGGTTCCGGTATTGACCACCTTCGAGCGCAAGACAGACCGCCTGATAACAGTAGTCAAGGTGGGGATACGCGAATTGAGCGATCCCGGCCTGGAGGTAAAAAAGGCATGGTTGCCCATCGAATATCAGGTGATAACCCGTGATATTGCGGAATTGCTGGGCAAGCCGGACATTACCGGATTCCGAGTCACCCAAGTATACAAAAACAACACGGCCGCCAAGGCCGGCATACACGTGGGCGACCTTATTTTGGCCGTAGATGAAGAACCAATGACCGCTTCGTCTCCTGAACATCACGAGGAACTATCCGCTTATATTCGCCAATACGCCATAGGCGACCGTGTCGCACTCAAGGTTTTGCGTGACGGCAAAGAACTCACACCAACCGTTGAACTGGCGCAAGCGCCAAAGCTTGCCCGTGAAATGAAAAAATATCAAGACGAAATATTTGAGTTTACGGTACGTGACATCACCTTCTTTGACCGCACGGCGGAACGGTGGGAAGATACGCAGCAAGGCGTTCTGGTGGAACAGGTCAAACCCGGCGGCTGGGCGGCGCTGGGAAGACTTTCAACCAATGACTTGATTGTCGCCATAAATGACGCGAATATTTCGGCTGTTGATGATGTGCGCAAGGAAATGGCCACAATTACGGATGAGAAAGCGCCGGCGGTAGTGTTTCAAGTTAAACGGGGAATCAGAATGGTGTATCTGGAGTTGGAGCCCAAGTGGGAGAGTCGCTGAGTTGCCTGTACCACATTCACTCTCGTTCTTCCATTCGTTTTAACAGCAACTGCACTTCCGGATATGCGGTCGCGTCCGTTTCTGGCGCGCTTTCCAGAAGCTTTCTTATCATTTCAGGGCTTGGTTCCTCATAAAAATATCGGTAAAAAGGCTTGAACGCAGGGTCCGCTTCCGCCAGTCGGGCTAACAAGACGGCGCCTTCCGTGTCCATGCCTGCGCCGGTAAAGGCGCGCCAGCACATCACCCAAACCCAGGGGTCCTGACTCGGGACAATTGCCGGGTGTCTTGCAAAGCGCGCCGCTTCTTCATACCGCTGCAACGCAACGAGACTTTCCATAAGCAGGTAAATTATATAAGCATTGTCGGGCGCTTCCGCATGAGAAACGCGCAACGCCTCAACGGCTTCGTTATGCCTGTCAAGAGCGGCGAGCGCAATACCCATCCGCATATGGAGCCAATAATAGTCCGGAAATTTTTCGATACCCGCCTGCAATATGTCCAACGCCGAATCATAACGGCCGGTTTCTGTCAGGGATATCCCGTAAGCCTCGATAATTTCCGGAGAATCAATGATTTCAACAGAGGGACAGGAATCAAACCATTGTACCGCATCATCATGTCTGTCGGAACGGTGTGCAGCGATGCCGCGATAGAGGAACGCTTCATAACACAAGGGGGATTTTTCCATTTGCGCAAGCCCGAGCGCATCAATTAAGACTGCGTCTCCCGTGTAAAACGCTTTACGCATGAATTCACGCAACTTTTCACAGGACTCCCCGGCCCGCTGCCGAAGCGCAACCCGGGCAAGCCTGCTTACGTCCAACGCACCGCCGAGACGCGCCGCGATTTTCACCAAACGCGTTGCCGAACCAAGGCTTGTCATGGCGGCATGTGAGAAAGAAACCGCCGAAAACGGCGCCAATCGGCATGCCCCCATTTCCAATCCAAGGCGTAGCCAAAATCCCCCTTCATTGTCAGGTAGGTAACGAACTTCTTTTCTAATTGCATCCAGGGCGCCGGCATTCTCAGGTTTGCCCGTCTTTTCAACCAAAGATTCAAACAATACGCTGTCTACGTCACAAGTTGTCGCTGTTTTGTTTGCCGGGATAATTTTGTAAAGCGCAAGACTTCTTTCGCCGGGATAATAATGCCGCTCATGGTTAAGACGATTCTCGTTTAGACAATCCGTAAAAGACGTTTCATCAAAGTCCTTTGTTAAAACAAGCAAAACCCATATATCGGACTCCTTGTCCGGAAACATCACTGTGGCGTCAGCAAGCGCCGCCGCCCCGTTGCAGAGCGTATTCCGTTCAAATGCGGCCGCCACCGGCGCAGACGAATTGTCGGCAATATTCATTTCCAGCACAGGCAACCAAAAAGGGTCCTCAAGCAATAACACGGCAATATCACGGCTATTGGCAATTACATGTTCATACGCCTGTCGCCAGGCTGCCCTCGTCTGCGGAGGCAATGCAAAGGAAATCTGATACCCAAATGCGATCACAACCAAAACCATCAGGGCCGCATATATGCTCCTGCGCCGGATGGAGCCTATCAGTCCGCCCGCCAGGAGATAAAAGGCGAACATGCTGTACATAACATATCTCGAACCGTATATGGGCCTCCAAAGAAAGGTGACGGCGCTAATCAGCAACACCGGCAATACCGCCCAACATAATAGCAACAGCCACCGCATTGCCGTTTTGCGTTGCAGGCGAAAAAAGTTCCGCAGGAAAAATATTCCGCCGAAGACCAATCCCGCCACAGACATGATAATAATGATTCCATCAAAAATGACGCTGCTTTCGCGCATGATGCGCGCCCATGCTTCCGGCAGAAAATACCATGCGTCATCCGAAGGGAAAAAGGAGGTGGCCGACAAGGAAGTGCTGTCGCCCGCGAAGGTATGAATTAAAATGGTACGCGCCGCAGGTGATGCATAGTAGCTGTACAACTCGTCCGCCTGCGGGGGAATGGCGCGCACCCAGAGAAACAGCGCAACAACAATCAGAAAATGCCCCGCGCACCACCATACGATTCGAAGCGGCCGCCGCCTATGCGCCGCCAACAAAACGAGCCCGTAAACGGGAAGCATAAATACGGCAAAATAGTGGCTGGCGATCAAGGCGATGTTGGCGGTCCAATGCAACCACCACCATCGGCGATGCCCCGTGTCCATAGCCGCTATAAATGCGGCCACACCAAGCAACGCGAAAAAGGAAACGAACGCGTACATGCGCGCCTCTTGAGAATGAAAGACATGCACCGGAGACAATGCAATACACAGCAAGACGACCAACCCGGCGCGACGCCCCATTGGCTTCGGCTGGAAAAGCAACCGCGCCACCACATAGCCCAGCATCATCACCAGAATGCCGATGATCGCGAACAGCACGCGAATGTTCGCAATGGAATAGTCCCCCGTAAGATGATGCGTCCAGAAATAAATCGCCGACGGCGCCAAAGGCGCGCCGTAGGGATAGATTTCACGCTGTTGCTGAAAAAATGTGGCAAAATCAGGGGCGCGCATGCCGCCCAAACATGCGTACTCCTCGAGATCAATTGATTCGCCGCCAATATTGTGAAGGCGCACAAACACGCCCGCAATCAAAACCAGTAAACAGAGCGCTAAATGGATACATCTGTCCGCTCTATGCCCCGGTCGCTCAGCGTCCTCCGGCGGTGATCTATATTGCACGTCCCTATTCATAACGCATTACCCATGAAGTCGGCGCAGCTTTGCAGGCGCATTTCCGCGTTCTGTAATTCTGACATATCAAACGGGTTAAAAGACAACAGGTCGCGCGCCGTGATGATCCACCAACAGTTTCCGCGCCTCTCCGACGGCATAGATGGAACCGGTAATTAACAGTGGCTTCTCAGGCGTTGCAAGTTGCATTCCCTTTTCAACTGCCTGGCTCAGATGGGGAAACGCTTTGTGGGGATAATTGGCCGCAATAGCACGCAGTTGTTCCAGGGGCAGGCATCTTCCCCCCGCATACTGCGTCAATATTAACGGCGCAGACACCGGCGCAAGCGCATCCACCATATGGGCGACATCCTTGTCGGAAGAAACGGAAAATACTGTCACGCATTGATTAACAGCCGCCGCCACGGCCCGGCAGCCGGCGGGATTATGGGCTACATCCATAATGACCGGCGGCTGCTCAAGCACCCGCTCAAGCCTCCCCGGCCAACGCACATCGCCGAGGGCTTCGTGAATAACCGACTGCGTTATTCGGGGAAAAGTCTCGCGCAACAAACCAGCAAGCGTGATGGCAACGGCTGCGTTGTTTACCTGATGCATCCCTGACAACCCAAGTGGCGCGTCGTCAATTTCCATGCCCAGACCGCGATACGATATGCGCGGATATAATACGTCGCCGCCTGGCGCCACATGATATTCTTCGCCAAAACGATACAGTTCGGCGCCTCTCCTTTGCGCCTGCGCCTCGATAACCCGCAAAGGCGCCAACGGCACGTCTCCCACCACCGCGGGAGCGCCCTTTTTCAATATGCCCGCTTTTTCAAACGCTATTTGTTCCAAGGTCTCTCCCAGATACTGGGTGTGATCGTAGTCTATGGTGGTAATGGCGCACACAGTCGGCTCAATAATATTTGTAGCGTCAAACCGCCCGCCCATGCCCACTTCAACAAGCGCAACATCCACGGCCCGTTGAGTGAACAAGGAAAAGGCGATGGCCGCGTTCATCTCGAAGTAGGTGGGCGTGACAGATGCCTCATGAGCGGCGCGTTTCATCATGGCCAGATGCGCGTAGAATGTTTCATCGTCAACAGGCAGGTCATCCAGCAGAAAACGTTCGTTCACCTCTATAAGATGAGGACTGACAAAGCGACCTGTGTGATACCCCGCTTTTCGCATAATAGCATTCAGGAAGGTCAGCACACTCCCCTTGCCATTGGTGCCCGCCACATGAACAATGGGATAACCGCGCTCCGGATGGCCGACAGTCGCCGCCAATTGCCGAATATTGTGAAGGCCAAGTTTTACGCCGTGAATTATCAGCGAATCCAGATAGTTTTTCAGTTCGTGGTTCTGCGCCATGTCATTTGTTGCCATATTGACCGCCTGCCTGCGCAATTTGCGGCGTCAGGTACTGGACGCAACGACTCAAAAAATTCCGCATATCCTGTCGCTTCACAATGGCGTCCACAAAACCATTCTGGAACTGGTATTCTGCGGTCTGAAATCCTTCCGGCAGTTTCATTTTTAAGGCGCCCATGATAAGTCTTTTACCTGCGAACCCAATATAGGCGCCCGGCTCCGCAACGATAATGTCGCCGAGCGAAGCGAAACTGGCCAACACGCCGCCGGTGGTCGGATCGGTCAACACTGAAATATAAGGCAGACGGGCGTCATTGAGCCGCTTCACCGCGTCTGCCGTTTTCGCCATTTGCATCAGTGCGAGAATGCCTTCCTGCATCCGCGCGCCGCCGCTCGCGGCAAAGACAACAAGAGCGCACGATTTTTCAATGGAATCGTCAATCATGCGACAGAATTTTTCGCCGACCACCGCCCCCATGCTTCCCATGATGAAATCCGTCTCCATGACCCCGAGAACTATCGGCTGGCCGTTCAGCGCGGCAAAACCTGTCAAAAGCGCCTCTTCGAGATGCGAGGATTCACGCGCGCGCGCGATGCGCTCAAGATAGCTCTCTCCCCCCACGCTGAAACCCAACGGATCCGAGGTAAGCAGTTCCCCGTGGGTTTCGGTAAAAGAATCTGCGTCAACGGTTATTTCGACGCGTTTCCAGGCGCCTATCCTGTAATGTTTTCCGCATACAGTGCAAACGTGAAGGTTTTCTTCAACATCAGCCCGGTACACCGTCTGGTGGCACGAGTCGCACTTCATCCACAGCCCTTCGGGGATGTCGCTTTTCGTGCCGTTTCGCAACTTGAATCGTTTACGGGAAAATAATGACATCTTTTCAAACGCTTTCTGCGACGGATGCCTCATCATGTCCGGTGATATTGCCGGGATAATAGAGGAGTCTGCCGCAGTGCTGACAGGCGTGAACCTTGTCGTTCGCCATGATTTCATTCACAATTTGCGGGCGCACCACCATAAAACAGCCGCCGCAGGTCTCGTCTTTCAACGGAACAACCGCCGGGGTTCTTACTTTCCGGACACGCTCATAGTGCGCCAGCAGGTCTTTTGCCACCTTGTGCGCCAAAGGTGGGCGCGATTTAACCAGCGCCTTGCGCTCGGAAGTTAATTCAAGCAGTTCTTCGTCTATCCTGGCGCATTCAGCGGCGATGGCGTTCAATTCCCCCTGTATTCGTTCCCGGTCGGCGTCCAA
>DSBB01000482.1 GCA_011046175.1 Candidatus Hydrogenedentota bacterium
CTTTTGACGGGTTGCCCTTGTTTTTGCAAATGCGGCTGGTTCTGGAGAAATCCAGAAATCTGGATGAGGCAGTAACGCTTTTTCAAAATTATAACCGTACAACGGGCTGGAATTTCATTATTGGCGATGGAGAAGCAAAAGATGGGCGCGCCTTGGAGACGGACGCGAAATACTGCAACGTTTACAAGCCCATGGACGCCAAAGAATCGGAGGAGACCGGGCACTGGGGCATGGAAGACGCCGTGCGCAGGACGAACCATCCCGTCGGCCTCGACCAATTGATGCGGCTCGCGCTGGCTTTTGGTTCCAAATTTGGGATTAATGTTGAAACTGAGGATGACCTTAAAGCGTTGCTTCCGGTGCTGCAAACTCAGGATAGTTGGCTGCGTTACGAGTGGTTGAGCAAGGAAATCGAGCGTCATCCCGGCGCCATGGATGTGCGCGAAGCCATTCAAATCCTGGCCACCGGGCCTGTTTACTGCCAGGCGACGCTCCATTCTTTTGTGGCGGACCCCGCTAATAAGGCCATTTACGTCGCAAACGCAGGCAACAACCCGCCTGTTACCGCCACGGATAGGCCTTTTACGCGCATAGACTTGAGCGAGTGGTTCAAATAGCAGGCAAACAAGGAATCACAAAGGCTCTAACGTGGCATTGCCCACAACCCAGATTTGACTATTCTCTTTTTCTTGAACGCGGTTTCTGGCTGATAAGGTATTACGCTTTGTCCGGGACTTCGCCCGGAAGAAGCGGTGCCTGCGGCGCAGTTGTCACAAACAAAACACAACGGATTCAACTTCTTATGCTAGCCCGGTGAAATATTTGGGCTGGACAGTTACGTTGAAATTAAGGTTTTAGGGTGACATGCTCAAAAGCGAGGTCGTAAACAACCTTGTTTGAAATTGGCGGGATACGGGAACGATGACGTATCACACCCATGCCAAGAACACCAGCGCCGCATGAAGGTAGAATACCGCCTGCATCCAGGCAGGCACGCAAAAGGCGATAATCATGGTCCAAGCCAGGGCGGGGTGGGAACGCGTCAGCATGAGATAGGACGCCCTGCATCCGGCAAACAATCCGTATAGCGCGGGCAGCATGAGCCATGTTACTGAAAACAACCACAGCCGATCTTCCGCGAGTGTGGGATTGTGCCCGTATACCAGCTGCGGCGTAAGATACATCAAACCTGCGGGTATCGCCTGGGACAACAGCGCGGTCGGCGCGAGCAGCAGATGGGCATGACTTTTTATCACGGCATGTCCTCCATGCGCAACGTGGCGTCGCCGAAAAGGGAGGCGACACTTTCGTACATGGCGCGGGCGGCGTCAAACCGGCCCAGCGTGTAAAACTCCAGTTGCGAAAATTTCCGTTCCATGCGCCGGTTGCCGAGTTCAAGGGTTTCCGAAAGTGTTGTTCCACCGCGCGTCCAGTGGCGTAACAGAAAGAAATAGAAGAAAGGGGAGAGGCTCTTGCCGGGATGGCCGATATAGGCGTTCGCGCCCAGCGCCAGCCAGTCTTGCCCCTGTTTTTTGTTGTAGCAGCCGGTGTTATATACAAAGCGAATGCGTTGGCGCAGCAGTTCAGGAATCGTTTCCACCCAATTGACGTATTTATTGGTGTGCGCGAGAAGATAAAGGTCCACGCTTGGATATGCGGCAAGCGCATGTTCCAAGGAGGCGATGAATTCGTCTTTGTGATGGTCCTCGGACTGTTGGGTGAAATACCAGTACTCGGCGTAGCGTTGTTGCAGATACGGTTGCGTAAAAAGCCGCGTACTCCATTGAAGAAAGGGAGTGACATTGTCGCGGATTGCCAGCGCCGCCCGGTGTTCCCTGCCTTGAGGGCTTCCGGAAAACGGAAAGATATTGTCGCCCAACATGACGAGCAGCAACAGATACAGGAAAAGCGGTGTTGCAAGGGATATCGCCAGCGCGCGCCGCGGGCTCATGCGGATTGATGCGCCTTCCCCTTTCTGTTCCAGATGTTCTGCGTCTGCCATAAAACGATTCCTGCAGGCTTGTCAATATAACCCTGCGCAAAATGGTACGCTAAACACGGGGCAAAAAGAAAGAAGATTATCTGGCGGGACAAGCCGGAACATACAGGACGCGCAGTACGGTAATTGGTACATGTTATCCGCGCTTCATCTGTTGAATTAACATGGCAACCCTGCGACCTGCATGCCTGACAGTGTGCAAAGGAAATCGAAACGGCTCAGCGGGGATTTGCGTGACCCGTTGCAAACCCTTGAATATCGCTGCGAGCAATATTGTGGTGTAGGCTTCCAGCCGGCATAATCCCGAAGTTGTGGGCAATAGCCGGGTTACATGTCAATATTCATATCAATAAGATGCGCCTGAAGCTGCCGCAACGCCAGAGGATGCAGCGATTTGGGTGTATCATCATACGCCATATCGAGTATTTCCTCGAGCGTAGACGCCCCCCGGCCAATGGCATCGCGAATACGCGCCTCACGCATGCGCCGGTGGGCAATGGTCTTCCGAAACAGGTCGGGACCCGCGTCAAACATCAGCGGCGCGCCGTGGGCGGGCACGGTAAGTTTTGGTTTCAATGCGCTGAGCCGGTCAAGGCTGTCAAGATATGCGCCCATATCGCCGCCGGTTTCCGGATCAATCATAATGGTGCCGGGATTCGACACCATGTCGCCGCATATCAACGTATCCGTGGCTTCCTCATAAAATGCGAAGTGGCCGGGATGATGTCCCGGCGTGTGAATGCAGCGAATATGCCACGGCGGCGCGCCAGACAACGCTATGCCCATACCGTCTTCAAGAGCGATGTCCTTTTCCTGACAGCATTGGTGCGCGTAAACGGGCGCGTCGTGGCGGCGCGCCAGACGATGCACCGACGCGCTGTGATCCGGATGATCGTGCGTGAGCAATATGGCGCACAACTTGCCCCCGGCCATCTCCAGTATTTCGTCCAGGTGCGACTCGAACCGCGTCCATGCGGCGGCGTCGTCAATTCCCGGGTCTATAATGGCCAGTTCCGATTCGCCGACAAGCATACAGTTTGTGTGGCTTGCGGGCGGCAGTGTGCGCGACGGCACCGGCACAATGTGAATGCCGTGGGCGGGTTCGATATAGTCGTGAATAATGTCCGAAAAGCCCGGCGTATGCTGCAACCGTTCAATGGCCTTGTCCAACGGCAGCACGGCGAGGCGGCGCAATACGAATACAACGGGAGTGGACATTTGAATAACGCCGTTTGCCCGAAGGTCCAACGCCTCACAGGTGTTGAACCAACCGGTTTCGGTTATTTCGCCCTCATGCCCGATGGGGGAGGCGGGAAACGGTTCCCCGGCACAATAAAGGAAGTATTGTGTGTCAAAACGCATGGGGGCGAATGTTGGTGTTATCCAGCGCCCCACCGGGATGAATTTCTCCGCCTCAATATACAGCCCGGCTTCCGCAAGCATGTCCTCAAATATGTCGGGGGAGTTCAACACAGCGACACGGGTCTCCGCCTTTTTTTCATCAGACAATACCGCTCCTTCAACAAGCAAAATGCCCGTTTCCTCAAATAGCTCGCGCACCGCCGCCGTTAATGTGCCCGCCTGCTCCGCATCAGCCGCGCCGCGCACCCGAACGCCCGTGTCGTATTCGGAGACGCTGCCGCCCGGAAATGCATGGTGTCCGCCCATAAACGCCAGCGCCTGATTACGTCGAACCAGCAATAGGGAACCCGCGTTTTCCACGAACATTATGACGGCGGCCGCTTTTTTGGGTGTTGCGCCCCCGTCGCTGTTATAGTTCAACCACGATGCCATGATACGAATCTTTCATGTTTTATTTGCCGTGTTGCATCCTGAACCTGCTATTATATAGCATTTCCACAAGCAATTGGCAGGAAATTATGTTATGGAACACTATCATTTTGAAGGTACGGATAAATACTATCTTGAACCGGAGCTCAAAGCCGTTGTAAATATCGCGCTTGACATGGAGAAGCCGTTGCTGCTTACGGGAGAGGCGGGCACAGGCAAAACGCAACTGGCACTGGAAACGGCGCGCGCCCTCGGGCTGCCCGTGGAAATGCTGCGCTGCAAATCCACCATAAAAGGCGAGGAAGCCTGTTACACCCAGGACACGGTGCTTCGCCTGAACGACGCGCGATTTGGTTCGGGGACTACGGGCAGGCGCGTTGAAAACTTCTATGACTACGTTGTATGGGGGCCTATTGGCCGCGCCTTTCGCGCTGAAGACAAGGTTGTGCTGCTGCTTGATGAAATTGACAAGACCGAATCGGATGTGCAGGACAATCTCCTCGATATTCTTGAAGAATGCCAGTTTACCATCCGCGAAGTGAACGAGACGGTCAAGGCCAAGGTGCGTCCTGCCATCTTTATCACATCTAATGCAAAGCGCGAACTGTCCGATCCGTTTCTGCGACGCTGTTTTTGCCACCACATTGCCTTCCCCGGTCCGGAGGATATGCGCCGCATCATCGCGTTGCATTATCCGAAAACGCCTCCAAAACTGATAGAGACGGCCATTGCCATTTTTTATGAACTGCGCGAGCGGGGATTTGAAAAACCGCCCGCCACAAGCGAATTGCTTGATTGGATCGGCGCGTTGGAGAGAACGCACACGGTCCCCGATCCGGCCATGCCCCCGCTTACGGGAATACTCTTAAAACGGAGCGGTGATATTTTGCGACACCGTCGCGGCGATGCGAAAAGAAAAATGTATTAAATCAGTCCGATGCGACGGAACCGTCTGATTGGTGTAATCGAAAAGCATGAGAAGCCCCGTAATGCCGCATACGTCCGAAAATACCGAGTCCCTTCCGGCCAATGCGCTGTTTGTTGATTTCGTGCGCTTGCTGCGCGACTACGGCGTGCCCGTGGGACTGCGCGAACTGCTCGAGTTGAATCAGGGGTTTGAAAAAGGAGTTGTCGCCGATCTTGACAGCCTTTTCATTTTTTCGCGGTTGGTTTTTGTCAAACGGGTCGAACACGCCGACGCCTTCGAGCGCGCCTTTGCCCTGTATTTTTACGATATTGATATTCCCGCCGCAGAGGAAGGCGATTACGCGCTGTTCAGCACCGACCAGTTTCGGCGCTGGCTGGAAAAGGAAGTCCGGGCGGGGCGTCTCCCCAATCACGCGCTGTGGGAGTTTGCGCCGGAAGAACTCATGAAACGCTTCTGGGACACGTTGCGCAAGCAAATGGAGGAGCATCACGGCGGGAGCCGCTGGATAGGCACGGGCGGCAATTCCCCGTTTGGCCACAGCGGCAATGCGGCGCGGGGCATGCGCGTCATGGGCGCATCGCGCAACCGCGCCGCGCTCAAGGTTATCGGCGAGCGCCGCTATATTGCCTATTCCGACAAAAACCGGCTGCGCGAGGAAAATCTGCGTCAGGCGCTGGAAACAATGAAGCATCTCAAAAACGAAGGCCCCTACAACCTGCTCAACCTCGACGCGACCATACGCAACACGGCGCGAAACGGCGGGGAAATTGACTTGGTGTTTGAACGTGACCTGCGCGATAAAATCAGCGTTGTGTTGCTGATTGACAATGGCGGCTATTCCATGACTCCATTCGTGGAAATTACGCGGCTGCTTTTTGCAAAGATGCATGAGCGCTTCGAGGACATGGCAACGCTCTTCTTCCATAACACCATCTATGAACGGGTGTGGCGTGATTTCCGGCGCACCCGCCCGCTGCCTACGGAACAACTGCTGTTGCGCAAGCCTGACACGCGCCTTGTCATTGTCGGCGACGCCACCATGGCGCCGGAAGAACTTGAGGCGCGCGGCGGCGCCATAGACAACTACCGCGACTTCACACGTCCGCCGAGCCTTTACTGGTTGAAAAGGTTGAGCGAACGTTTCCCGCACGCCTGCTGGCTTAATCCGCTGCCCCGTGACGCGTGGGAACACACCCACGGCGCATACACGCTCAAACGCATCCGCGCTTTATTTCACATGGAGGACATGACCCTCGGCGGCGTCAAAGGCATGGTGGAGCGTCTGAGTGAGAAATGACGCCCGTGCAACATTATCGGCGGCGCCTTACCGCCATTGAATCAGCGCTTCGTTCAGCACTTGTTCGATTCGCCTGCGCGGTTTGTAAAAATGGCTCATGCCGTGGCCTGAAAGCATGATGTCCGGGTCGGTGCGGGCAAAACGCCGCAGTGATTCGATATAGACGGGCTTGTTGAAATCAATGGAACCGTCCCAGCCGAAATCGCCCCGCAACAACGTTCCTATAATATCGCCGCTGACCACGATGCGTTTTCCTTCATGGGTGAACCACCACGCGGTGCAGCCCATGGTATGGCCGGGCAAGTGCATCGCCTCGACGGGCACGCCCGCCGCATCTGCAACATCGCCGTCTTCAACCGGTTGGTCCACCCGACAGGGCGTAAAGGTCTTGTGATACAGATAGCCGCAGCATCGCTCATCGCCCGACGCAATCGCTTCGGCTGCCATACGATGCGCCACCAGCGTTACCCCCCGTTGCTTGAGCAGATGCGCCGCGCCGGCATGATCGAGATGAGAATGGGTAAGGAAACAATAGCGTATGTTGTCCGGATCAAGACCCCAATATCCGATATTTCGGAAAATCTGATCAAGCGTGTCGCCGCAACCGCAGTCAAACAGCACCAGCCCCCGGCCTGTGTCCAGCATATATGTGTTGCCGTCATCAAAACCAACATCCACGCCCGCCCATGTGACGCCGTTCAAGTCGCCGCCCACTTGATATAAACCTCTGAGTAGTTGCATGAAGCGTTTCCTTATTTACTCATGGAAAGCGATCCGACGGGAGACTGAAGATTTCCTGCGTAACGATCGCATCCCGTGCGCCCGTGGCGTGCGCTTATTTTGTTTCGCGTTTTGCGGTTGCTTCCGTTTGTCCGTCGGCAAGCAGCATGGGCATGGGCGCAGGGCGCTTGCACGCGCTTTTCACCGCGACGCGCCTGCCGGATTCACCGCCGTCAAGGAAAGCGCGCATCATGTCGAGCACGTGATAGGCCACTTCGCCGTTGGCGCGGTGTTCACGTTTTTTTTGTATTGCCGCCGCCATGTCCGCAAGCCCGAGACCGCGCGAATTGTCGGCATAACAGTGGGAGGCGGGAATCATTTTCCAGTCATCATAGCCCGGACGGAAAATCTTGACCTCGCCGCCAAAGCAATTCGGATCGGGCACGCTCAACGAACCTTCCGTGCCGTGTATTTCTATGCACGGCAGGCTGCACCGCCACACGTCGAAACTGGTAATCATGGTACAAACGGCGTTGTTCGCAAATTCGACGAGACCGGTCAAATGGGTGGGCGTATGAACCGTGAGTACCCGACCCTTGTTCGGGCCGCTGGTGACGGGACGCTTCTTGAACGTTGTCCTTGTGACAGCGCTCACATGCGTTGCGGGTCCCATAAGCGTAACCAGCGCCGTTAGATAATAAGGGCCCATGTCCAGCATGGGACCGCCACCCGCTTCATAGTAAAAATCAGGGCTGGGATGCCAGTTTTCGTGTCCGGGACACATCATAAACGCCGTGGCGGACACGGGCTTTCCAATCCAACCGTCGTCAATCACCTTGCGCGCGGTTTGAATGCCCGCGCCAAGCACCGTATCCGGGGCGCAGCCGACGCGCAGCCCTTTCTTGCGCGCGGCGGTCAGCAGCCTCCGGCCTTCATCGCGCGTCAGCGCCAACGGCTTTTCATTGTAAACATGCTTGCCCGCAGCGAGCGCGCCCAGGGCAATATCCGCGTGCGCCTTGGGCGGCGTGATATTCAATACGATGGAAATGTCCGGGTCGGCAAGCAGTTCTTCGGTGGACAAAACACGGGGCACGCCGTATTTCCCGGCCTTTGCCTCGGCGAGTTTGCGGTTCAAATCGGCGCAGGCAACAATATTTACAGCGTCAAAGCGGTGTCCCGCCTGAAAGTAGACATCCGAGATATTGCCGCAGCCAACGACACCAACGGTAAGAGGTTTCATGGTGGAACGCTCCCATTTATCTGCATGCCCAGAGCATGCCTCGTTTCATGGTTTCAAAACATTCGCGCACGTCAAAATCGCCTGCCACATGACCCAGCGATGAATAAAACACCCTGCCCTCGCCATAGGAACGCTTCCACATGACGGGCATGACGCATCCTTCCACCCACGGGCAATGGTCGCCCGTAAGCGTCGTTGCCGCCAACACCTCGTTTGACGGATCAACATGCATATAATAGCATTCGGACCTCATCTGGAAATCGTTGATGCCGTCCATGATCGGATCATTGGGTCGTGTCACGTTGACGGTGTATTCGATAATGCCGCCGGGGTGTTCAACGAACTGTCCGCCCACCATGAATTGATACCCCGTGTTCGCGCGGAATGCGTCTCCCATGCCGCCGTGCCAGCCGGCGACGCCGGCGCCGGCGCGCACGGCTTCGAGCAGCCCGCTTTCCTGATCGCCCGACAATTCGCCCATTGTCCAGCAAGGCACGATCAAATCGTAATCGGTCATTTCCGTTTTGTCGGCGAATACGGAAAGCGTATCCCTGACGTCAATCTCAAACTCTTTATCCCGCAGAAATGGCACGAACCGCTCCACGCACTCGCGGGGCTCATGGCCATCCCAACCACCCCATACCAACAACGCTTTTTTCATTTGATAATCTCCACTTTCACAAACGGGGACATGCGCGGCGCGTGTCCCCCGCAACGTCCTAAAGCCGGTTGGCGCCTTGTCGGTCATCCTCTATGAGCAAAAAAAGTTCACAAGCATCGTCATCGCGAAAAGGGCGTTAGTCCCACGCGGTAACCTGGGAGAACGAGATTGCTCGCGTTGCTCGCAATGACGCTACGCCGGGTTGTGGACAAAGCCCACGATAGTATACCCCATTACCGCAACAGGAATGGAAATCAGACATCGTTGCGACGAAAGAAAGCGCAAAAGGACGCGCCGGATATCCGCCGCAAACGGCCTGTTTCCGCGCAACTTTTCCGCTATCTTGCCAAGCCCGAGCGACAGGCCGCAGCCCGCCGCCGGGAAGCGCATATTTGATACCCCGCGCCACCTTGCTGTATACTGTAGCCATCACGTCGGGGTGTAGCGCAGTCCGGTTAGCGCGCTTCGTTCGGGACGAAGAGGCCGGAGGTTCAAATCCTCTCACCCCGACCAGTCAATTATATGTGCTGCGATGGGGAGGCTTTGGTCAGTCCTTCCCTTTATCGGCGCAGTGCAAACGACGCGCTTCGCCAAGGCGGGCTTTGCCGGCACGGCCGGTTGCAGAATAGGGGCGAAAATAACAACGCTCACCAATCACCATTCACCATTCACCCGCACACATCCTGACTATTCGACGAGGCGGATTCACGCGAAACATGGTGATTTCCTTTCAATTGCGGCGCGGCACTTCCCAGAGACGGGTTATGCCGCATGTGGTGAAACCAACTCTTGCGCTCGGGGGTCATATAGAGCAGGTATTCGGTGCGTCGCAAAGGCAGACGCGGAAATTCAAGGAACAACAAACAAGAAAGGACGAATTATGAAGAGGATTGCAGCAACTGCTTTAATCGTAATGGTTTCATTTACACTGGGAGCATACGCAAATGATGCGCTTTTGGAGCAAGTGCTGTTGCTTCGTTTGACGGAAGAAGCGGACATCGGTGATTATGGCATGATCGAGGTATTGCAGGGTTACGGCGAATATCGCGCCATGATGGATAATTTGGAGGGCAAGCGGGCGGACACATGCGCGGCGTTGAAGGCGGCCATAGAAGCCGACGAAAGTTCATCGAAAATAATGTCGCTTACCCGCGAACTGATGAATATTGATATGGACATATTGCGCGCCCGGCAGAGCAGCGTCAGCGAAGCGGGCGACGTTTTGGGCGCCAAGGCAATGGCGCAACTCTATCTGATCGTGAGCGACATGGCCGCCGCCAAGGATGCGTTGATCGCCGAACTGACGGGGCAGCCCGCGGCGGGCGCATGTCCCCTGACAGGGCAGCCCTGTCCCATGGCCGCGCAACCGTGCGCAGGCGCAGTCCCGGCGCTTTCGCCGGAAGAGGCGATCATGGAGCGTGTTATGGTGTTTCTGAACAAATTGGCGCAAAAAGACCTCGACGGGGCGATGGCGGCGGTTGCCGATGATTTTGAACATTACGATTTCAGAACGAAAGCGCAGTTGCGCGCATTCTTGGACGACGCCATTGCAACGGGCTATTTGGATGACATTGAAATTTTGACGGAAGACGCCGAAGTGAAAATTGACGGCGACAAGGCGGTGTTATATCCCATTGACATTACGGGCATATTCGGCACCGTAACGCTTGAACTTGTCGGCGAAATGCGGGATGGCCAATACATGCTCGTCAGCATGGACGCTTTCGGCATTTAATTCGCTTACATAGAATGACGCGGCGGTCAACGGCGAAAACCGAACGACCGCCGCGCTTTTTTACTCACTCACTGGTCATGGTGTTGCGCAGAACGCCGATGCCCGTGATTGCGGCTTCAAGGGTGTCGCCCGGGCGCAGGTATTTTTCCGTGGTTGCGCCGACGCCTTCGGGGGTGCCTGTGGCGATGACGTCGCCCGGAGTCAGCGTCACCGATTGTGAAATAAATTCAATAATTGCGGCGACCGGAAAGATCATCTGGGACGTGGAGGCGTTCTGGCGCGCTTCGCCGTTGATATGCTGCGTCAGCGTCAGCGACTTTGGATTGGTGATGGTATGCGCTGAAGTCGCGCACGGCCCCATCGGGCAGAATCCGTCATGCCACTTGCCGTGAAGCCAATCGAAAAAAGCGTCCTTGGGCCGCGGTTTTCGGTCGGGGAAAGGCTTGTATTTCCGGTCGGAGATGTCGTTCACAACCGTGTATCCCGCCACATAATCCAAAGCATCTGATTCGGCGACATGCTTGCAGCGGCGTCCAATAATCACGCCCAGTTCGCATTCGTAATCTATGTGATCAGGCGACACGCTCGGAATGGGTATGGATGCATTCGGGTCGTTGAAGGTGGACGAAGGCTTCATGAATACATAAGGGAACGTTTCCGCCCGCTCCGGCGCTTCGCCGCCGCCTTCCTGAATATGGGCTGCGTAGTTTCCCGCCAGACAAAACATCTTGTTCGGCGTTTCAACGGGGCGCAGCAGACGCACGTCCGCGACGGACAGGATTTCTTTGTCGCAGGCGCCGGGGTTTGCCTGGAGCCATCCGAAAATCTGCTCCGTATCGTGTGCAAGTTCGCCGTGCGGGAGCAGGCTCAACAGGGAATTCACGGCGGCGAAATCGGCGGCGCGGGCGGACGTTATCGGGCAATGGGCCGCAGCCGTCGCAACCGGCACAATTACGTCGTCGTCAAAGAAGCCGTATGACACTTCGTCTTTATATGCATAACGAACCAGGCGCATAGGGGAAATCCTTTCAATAGTTGTACTCTGCGTGATACCGTTACCTTTATGGTTGTTGTGATGTCAGTACCGGTATTATACCTTTTATGGGCGGGTTGTCGAAAGAAGCGACACGAAAAGGTTGTGACCGCGTATATTACTTGCTTTATGGATGCCAACATACCGCTTGTTGCCGCCAACATGCCGTCCGTTGTCGTCACCAGATCGTTTGTTGATGTCTGCAAGCCGTCTGCAGAGGTCTGTATCCCGCGTATCGAACAAGCAAATGCGGGCCCGCTAGGTGGTTGTACAGTGATGGGAAAAGTAAACAGAGCAAAGGGTGAAAGGGTTATAGAAAAAAGCGCTACGGAGTCCGCAAAATCCGGAACCCGCGGCCGCCCGGTTGCCCGGGGCGCTGTAGCTGCGGCGCGCGGAACGACAGTTGTTGCCGTTGTTGTTCCAGCTGCCGCCCCGATTAACGCGATTCGAGCTTCTTTGGTCGTTACCCCCTAGTCGCGGCGAACCATCCGCGCCGCAAAACCATCGTATTTGCATGGGAGATATGCCACGGCAGGGATGCCTCTTTCCTTTGCGTTTTATTCGCAGGCTTAACCGGAACTGACACGGGGCAACTCAAGCAGGCGCCCCTGAACCGTTTCCAGGATGAAGTCTCGCAGAAACGTGCTTGCCTGGAGTATTTCTATGCCAATTACTGCGCCTGATCATCAAGCTCAGCCATGATATTGGGACTCACTTCAACACTGCCCGTTTCTGGCGCATCCGATATAACGAGGTGCAGCACATCTTCTCCTTCGGGAAAACACAGGGACAGACTACGGATTTCGGCCGTGACCTGTTGACTCACATAAAAATCTACTCGAAACGGAATTCGTTGACTCACCTAAAAATCTACTTGAACGCTTTTATTTCATTTTATGGGTTTGCATCACTCTTGTCCAAATTAGGTTTTGGTTTTTCATAACTTGAATGTCCTCCGCTGATGTTGGAAA
>DSBB01000290.1 GCA_011046175.1 Candidatus Hydrogenedentota bacterium
TACGGTGTCAGTCCCGTTCAAAGTTATTGCATGCCGCAAAATACGGTGTCAGTCCCGTTCAAAGTTATTGCATGCCGCAAAATACGGTGTCAGTCCCGTTCAACTTTTTTAGGTTCATCTGTTTTGTCATGGTTTATCCGCTATCCATAACCGCGTTTGCGGCGTGAGCGGGATGGAGCGTCCCATAGCAAACCCCGCGGCGTCCGTCCAGCCCTTTACTTCATCAAAGGTGTACGTTCCGCCAGCGGGGGTGTGAACCAACATGTGGAGGGCGAAGATGAGTCCGTATGCCGGGCCCGATCGGTCGTTCTCCATAATGAAGTCTTTGATGACAATCGTACCACCGGGAACAAGAGCGTCATACACTTTTTTCACGAGTTCGGCATTTTCCCGCGCGCTGAAGCTGTGGATAATATTTGACATGAACACCAAGTCGTAGCCGCATCCCAGGGGCTCGACCATGCAATCGCCCGCAATATAGGCGAAGCGGTCCTGCAGCCCCGCGGCAAGCACCTGTTCCTTTGCTATTTCGACGACTTCCGGCTTGTCCAGTAATGTGGCGCGCATTTCGCGGAAGGTCTGCAAAAAGGCGATGGAATAGGAAGCCGGGCCTCCCGCCAGATCAAGCATGTTTTTGTATTTTGACAAGTCCATTGCGCGCAGTACTTCCCGCGCGCTGAGCGTCGCTATATCCCGCATGCCCATGATGAAGCTGCGCAACGCCTCTCCCGACCGATTTTCCCCCTTGCCGGCGCATGTGCCCGTGCGCACACGCTCCTCCAGTTGCCTCCAGTCCTCCCAGCTGTTCTGGTTGTGTCGCAGGATATGTCCCTGATACGCTTTTCCCGACCGCACCAGGCAAGCCGAGGCCGCTTCTCTGTTTTGATAGCGATTGTCGGCTTTGTTCACCAGTCCCAACGCCAACAAGCCGTCAAGCAGCATAGCCGTGCCGCGTTCACTCCACTTGAGCGCCGCCGCAACGTCCGTCGCGGTCGTCGGCGTTTCGAGCAGTTCAAAAACGGCGGCATTAAAAGCGGTGTACAAAATACTTGCGTTTTTGTATCCATTGGCGATGCTGTTGATTTGCCCCGCCCATTCACGAAGTTGTTGAAGCTCACTCATGATTCATTCTCCTGCGCCGGCGGCGCCTGAATAGTTTTTCCGAAAACGGATGGGATTCCCCGCGTTGAAATTCCGATTAGCGGCGCCTGTGCCGTCAGGAACGGCGTGTTGGCGGAAGCAGGAAACGACAGGAGACCCGGATTAATCCAAGCGTTCCACAGGCGGCTGACTGAAATCCATATCGTCTTTTTCGCCGTCATTGCCGTTGTCGCCGTTATTCGAATCGCCGCCGGTCTCCCGCGTTTGTTCAGGCTGGGGCGCAGGTTCTGTTTCGGTGTCCGGCGCGCCATCCGTTCCGCTGTCCTCTTTATGAATTCCGTAGGGGTCGGGTTCGGCGTTGTCTCCCGCATTGTAATCATAATCAAAAGAATCATCCTGCCTGTCGGTGGGATCGGCGGCGGCCTTGCCCGTGGCGTCTGCCTTGACCGGGCCGTCTTTTTTCTCGGTTGTATTGTCCTTTGAAAGGGCGTCTATATACTTTTCGGGGTCGTATTTGCTCATCTGATCAAGTTCGCGCTTGATAGGTTTAATTTCTTTTGAAACCTCCCTTTGAATTTCCTCGACGTAGCCGCGCAGGTCTCGCACGGTGCGCAGCACGATTTTGGCGAAATCGGGAAATTTTTCGGGTCCGAACACGACAAGCGCGATGCCCGCAATCAAAATCATTTCACCGATGCCGATACCTACCATGTTTTCATGATCCCTTATAGCGACTCATTTTTTTTTTCGTCTGATGACAAGATATGACATCCAAATGCTTGATTCATACAACAGCGCCAGCGGCAACAGCATCACCATCATAGAGAACGGGTCCGGCGGTGTCAAGACCGCGGCGATCAACGCCATGCCGACCAGCGCCAGTTTTCGGTACTGTTTCAGCGTCTGCGGCGTTAGAAGTCCCATGTATACGAGAATAAGCACTGCCATGGGGAACTGAAACGCAATGGCAAACCCGACCAGTCCCTTGATAATGATTGACAGGGTTTCGTTCAGCCGCAACTGGACATTA
Source organism: Candidatus Hydrogenedentota bacterium (assembly GCA_011046175.1). GTDB lineage: Bacteria > Hydrogenedentota > Hydrogenedentia > Hydrogenedentales > CAITNO01 > SLFT01. The sequence continues at coordinate 2,132 of DSBB01000290.1, forward strand.
ACGTAATCGGGTATCCACTCGAGCAGATAGGGCAACACCAGCGGAAAAACGCCAAAATAGGCCACGCCCACGCCCACAACCGCCAGGGCGCTGCACCCTGCAATTAGAATCTGCACCACCTTTTTTTCATTGGCGTGAAGCCCCGGAAACACAAAAGCGCATATTTGCCACAAGATAAAGGGCAACGCCACCACGAGACCGCCGTATCCTGCAATACGAATCTTAACGAGAATATACTCGAGCGGATTGAGAACCGTCCATTCGATGGCGTCCGCGCGTGATTGTTGTACGGACGTTTGTTGAGCGACAATGGTGTCTCCGTCTTCCGGTGATTCCACCACCTCGAACGTAACGACCTGGCTCTCACTGAGAGGCCGCAACGGCCATGACAACATTCCGAAAATATAGTCAGACACAACATAGCACCCCACCACCGCAACCGCCAGCGCCACAAAAGAATGAATCAGCCGAGTCCTCAATTCCCCCAAATGCTCCGTGAAACTCATTCGTTTTTCATCATCATGTTCCACCAAAAAATACTCCTTGACGCTAAATGTTACAGTTCAGGCGCTTTGCTTGCCCTGATTGGCCGCCCCCTTTCGATCGAAATGCGCCGCCAGCGCGAGATGCGCGCGGTTTGGAGCATACGCACTATGGAACGGGACGTGCTGCGGACTTGGAATAGAGACTGGACGCTTTTAGTTCACACGGACATTTTCACTTTTTTTTGCCGCTGTTTTTTCTGAGGTTGGGATTTCCGCTTTTTTTTGCCGCTTCCTGAAAGCCGGCCTCGCGAACCCGCTCCAGCAGCGCCTTCCCTGTTTTGAATTTAACGGTGCGCTTGACGGCCACGTTCACTTTGACGCCGGTACGCGGATTCCGTGCGACGCGCGGATTCCGTTCCTGTATTTGAAACACGCCAAAATCCCGGATTTCAATGCGCTCACCGCGTCCCAAACAATCCAAGATAACATCCATGAACGTTTCCACATACGGAACAGCCTCTTCCGGCTCCATGCCCATTTGTTCGGCGAATCGAACCGCCAAGTCATTTCTAGTCAATGCTCAAATCCTGTTTTTTGCCCGTTGGCGGCTGCCAACGCGGCTGGTTAGATGAGTGCTTTTCCGACTCCACCATCAGCATTGGAACCATTGTGCGGCTACATACCCAAGGCGCGCTTATACATGGAACCGATGCCGCCGATATCAAAAATAAAAACAACAGCAATCACGGCAATTACTGCGCCTATGATCAGGATGGTTTTTAATTTTGCGGGGTCAATACCCACGCCGCCGCCGCCGCCGCCCATCATGTCTGCCGTGACGACAAATATCTTTTCGCCTTGCTCGGCGCGCATTTTTTTGTCTTCAAGAACTCCCAGCGTTTCATTGATGGCAATAAAAGCGCGATGCCATTCCGTCTGCAACTTCTTCAATGCGACTTCCGACTGCGAATAAATGGCTTCGAGATTTGTCGCGCCTGAAACGATGTTCATGGTGTTGCTGTCGAGATTGTAATCGTCCAGCAGCGTTTGTTGCAGCACACGATGCTCCCGCGCCAATTTGCTCTTGATTTTAAGGAACTGGTTTTCCAACTGTGCTTTGTTGACGCCTGGATTGGGATATGAACTGAGAATCTGATTAAACAATAACCAGTCGTTCATGAACTCACGGCATAATTCAACACGCCGTTCCAGTTGCTCGATAGTTTTCAATTGTTTTTTGCTAAGTGCCATAGTAGGGAAAAACTCCTATAGGAAAAAGTATTGGATACTGCAATCTAATAATTTAGCAGAAGCGGCGGCTGAAATCAAACCCGGCTGCTCCGTCGCCACAACCTTACTCCATCGAAATGAAGTGCGTCAAAATTCCCGGCACGGCATGTTCTCTCTCAATATCCAGATATAAACATTCGCGCAGGGCATATATTCTACCAATCAGCCTCCCGGCCAAATAGATGCATCCGTTTTTTATTGAATAAGAAACATCAGCAGGCGATGTGGGAAACACATCCACGGCCACCGCGCGCAGGGTGTTTCTGCGCACGACAGAAGCAATTTTTTTCTTGTCCTCATACACGCCCAGTCGAACGGGATGCGATTTCAACAAGCCGACCCGTAACAGATCGAGCTCGACAAGGATTTCAAACGCGGGCTGTTCCTGGGGGGTGCGCACCCGCCAATGGGTATTATTTCGCCTGATTTCAACATAATAGGCAACCGTGCTTTCGTTCGTTACGCAGGCGAATATCTCAGAAGCGGTATGCAGAGGCCGCCGCAACAAGATATGTTCAGCGAAGGGGTCGGGAATATCTTCGTCTTCCGTTGCGTCGGGCACGTTCCGTGCCGCGGCAAGGGCGGCGCGTCGGTTCCAGTCATTTATTAATGCCCGCGTCATGAAAATGATCATGCCAAAGACAACAATGCCCAGGAAAGCCCATGCCCCTGCAACCGTCCATGCGCTGTTTTCAGCATATAAACCGTACACAAGGACCGCAAGCGCCTCGAGCACGCAAACCGCGTAGGCAATCACCAGTCCATATGTTACGGGATTGGCCAGCCTCGGAAGTGTGTAATAGCATACCGCCCGTTCATAATCAGTGATATGATCGTCTGGAATTTCGGCTTTCATTTATTTACGGCCTGTTTCCTGAATGTTGATTTCCAGCGTCGTTATTAACCACTTTCTCCGTGAGCATTCTGAAGTATCGCAAAAACCGTATCCAGCTTTGTCATTTGTAGAATTTTCGCCACGGCTTCTGACGGGTCCTTCAAGCAAAATGATTTCGCCAATTGCTCGGCCGCCCCCTTTGCTTCCAGAAGGGTTGCCATGCCCGACGAATCCATATAGTCCACCGCTGCGAGCACAACCCGTATTTCGCCTGCAGGACTTTTTATGGCGTCCAGCAATGACATTCGCAACGTCTGCGCGGAATGGTAGTCAACCTCGCCCTCAACCATAACTTCTGTCATACCGCCTTTTTGCGCTAGTGATACCTTCAAAAGATTACCTCCATGCGTCATACCGCCGAACTTATGGGTTTTGTTAATTTGCCGCTTTTTCGCAATCCTTCAATTTTACCATGATGAACCGGTATAATTCCCCTTGACGCATTAGCAGACGATGTCCGTTTAGTGGGGTCGTGATTTACGCCGGACGCCATAGTCGTCGGTATCTTACACAGGGCAAAGATTATACTATGCAGGAAAGGAAGCACAAATGCCGGTTTCATTCATATCCACCCTTTTCATTCTGTCCTTTTTCTTAGAAGGCGAATTGATTTTTCCTCCGAACGAATTTCACAATCACGGCTCGACTATTATTGAAACTGAAACAGGTGATTTACTTGCCGCGTGGTTTCACGGAAGCGGCGAACGCTGGGCGGACGACGTTGTCATCCAAGGGGCTCGCAAACGCAAGGGCGCCTCTGAATGGTCGGCGCCTTTTTTGATGGCTGACACGCCCGATTTGCCGGACTGCAATCCGGTCTTGTTCTTGGATTCACGCGGCGTTTTGTGGTTGTTCTGGATCACGGTTCAGGACAATCAATGGGGGAGTTCCCTGCTTAAATATCGCACCTCGACCAATTATGCCGGCGAGGGGGCTCCCAAATGGGAGTGGCAGGATGTCATCCACGTCCGTCCGATGGAACTTGAGGAGCGTTTTTTGGAGGTAATAGAAACAGGCGTGGCGACCTATGGCGACATTATTTCAAATTTTATTCCTGATATGAAGGAAAAAATTGAGGACATAACCGCAAGAGCAAAAGACAAGTTGCACCGACGCCTGGGCTGGATGACGCGAACACCGCCCACCGTGCGGTCCGACGGCAGTATCATGCTGGGGCTGTATTCCGACGTATTCAATTGCTCCCTTGCCGCATTTACGAATGATGCCGGGGAAAGGTGGTCATTCAGCACACCCATCATGGATCCGGATGTTGCCATGCTGGGCAATATCCAGCCTTGTTTCGCCCAACGAAAAAACGGCGAGATCATTGCATTCATGCGCGACAACGGTATTCCCAAACAGGTGCGTTGGTCCATGTCGCAAGACAACGGCCTCACTTGGGGGCCTGTTTTGATTACGGGCATCCCGAATCCGGGTTCCAGCGTGGACGTGCAGGTACTGCGCAGCGGCAAGTGGGCGCTGGTATGCAACGATACCATGCTTGGCCGACATCAACTGTCCGTGTATTTGTCCGATGACGAGGGCTTGACATGGGAACGGTCGCGCATTATTGAAGAAGCAGCCTTTGGCGAAGGCTCCTTTTCTTATCCCACCGTCATACAATCGCGGGATGATGCGATTCACGTAACGTATTCCTATAAGCGGAAAGAAATATCCGGGAGCGCAATCAAGCATGTGCGTTTTACGGAAGAATGGATAATTGGAAAGGATTAGGCATTGAGACATCATTGGCAAGACGTTACCATACCGATGCGTCCGGGCATGACCGTGTGGCCTGGGGATCCGGAATTTTCATTTCAACCACTCAGCCGTATCGCGGAGGGCGCTTCATGTAATGTGTCAAGCATCGCAATGTCCACTCATACGGGAACGCACTGCGACGCTCCGTGGCATTTTGTAGACGGGGCACATACGCTTGACAAGGTGGACCGGAATTTATTCATAGGCGAGGCGCTTGTTCTGAGCCTTCCTGAAGTGGATGTGGTCGACGCCGCCCATTTACCGGAGAACAGAATGCCGACGCGGGTACTCTTCAAAACACGCAATTCCGAAATTCCTGTGGACGGCATGTTTGACCGAAATTTTGCCGCATTAAGCACAGACGCCGCCGAGCGACTCGTGGCCGACGGCGTCCAGCTGGTGGGAATAGATTATCTTTCCATCGCGCCTTTCGATAACGGCGCACCGGTGCATCAGATTTTGTTGAGCGCCGGCGTTTTCATCGTTGAAGGTCTTCGGCTGGCGGATGTTTCCCCGGGCGTTCATGATTTCATCGTGCTGCCGCTTTCAATCGAAGGCGCCGATGGAGCGCCCTGCCGGGCGTTTATACGCACATAAAGCGCTGCGGCGCCAGACGAGAACGGCTTACCGCCACTCATGGAGTTTTATTGTGTTACGATTTGCCATACTGGGAAGCAGCAGCAGCGGAAACGCCATGCTCATCTTTAACGAATCAACACGTTTGCTAATTGACAACGGCCTCAGTTTCAAGCGTTTGGCCGGCGCCATGGATCATGCCGGCATAACACCGGAGTCTCTTGACGCAATACTGATAACGCACGAGCATACTGATCATGTGCGCGGCCTAGGGGTATTGGCGCGCAAAATACCCGCGCCTGTCTTCATGACGCGTCCGTGCGCCGCGTCGCTTCCAAGTTATGTGGGCGCGATTCCCAATCTGATTCATTTTGAATCCGGCGACACCCTGCAATTCAACGATCTCACCGTCACCAGTTTCGCCGTTTCACATGACGCTGCGGATCCGGTGAACTATGTGGTAAAATGCAACGGCCTCACTCTGGGTCTTGCCACGGATTTCGGTCATTGCTCGCAACTGGCCAGGGCCCGGTTAACAGGCGCCAACGCCCTTGTTATAGAATCCAATTATTGCCCCGAACTTCTTCGAGCCGGTCCTTATCCGCCGCAAATACAACAACGCATACGCAGCCGCACCGGTCATCTGTCCAATCTAGACGTTCACAACCTGCTGAAACAGCTGCGACATGACGGTCTGCGTCTGGTGGTGCTTGCGCATATCAGCCGGGACAACAATACCCCGGAACTGGCGTGCTCGCACGCGCGCGAAGCGCTTGACGGCCTCCCGGTCCGTATTGAGGCCGCGCCTTCGGATACAGTGTCCCCTGTATACGAGATTGAGCCATGAAAGTATCTCCTGCATTTTTCCGTGGTGAGTCGGCGCAGCGCCTGTTGAAACGCGCCGCTGCGGCTTCCGCATTACCCGTAAGCCTGCATTACCATGGGCATGATGAGAGTGAATTGCACATCATGGGCTGGAACAGCTGCGCGGTTTGCGCAAAAGTCAGCGGTACTCATGCAGGCGCCCTTGCGTGCCGCGATTCGCGCGCGCGCGCGGCGACCCACGCGCTCCGGCAAAACGCTCCAATAACCTTCGTATGTCATCTTGGATTTACCTGTGTTTCCGTTGCGGCGCTTCCGGACAACGGTTACGTTTTAACTTTCGGTCCGTATATTCCGGCGGAGGCCAACCAGGAAATTATTTATGATGTGGCGCGGGGCTTAAACGAAATAGAAGGAGAAGTTAAGGGGAAAGAAGAACTTCCTTTTGCCATAAGCGATGTGCGAACCATTCCGTCCGGTTCTGTCAGCGCCGCAGCCGAATGGCTGGTTGAATCGTTACGCGCCCTTGCATCAACTTATTTACAAGACGAAGAAGAATTAGTTTTCGAAAATGAAAACGCGGCGCGCATCACGGACGCGGACGCCAAACAAAAAACCGCCGTATCAGGCGCTGAACCCAATACGTGGATATCTCTTGCCGCATTGGCGTTACTTTGCGGGCGTTCAGCGATAGTCCACAACATGTTGTCAGGCAGGCTCCATGAACTGACTTCCTTGCGCGACTGCCACGCCGACACATTGCACTCCTTTCTTGTGCAGGCCATAAGCCAATTACTGGAAGCGGCGCGCCAGATGGGCGCCGTTACGGAAAGGGCTTGGACTAATTACGCTTGTTTTACAACAGCCGTTCACTCACTGACCGAACCCGCACAAATGTTGAAAGCGGCCATGCGGGTGTTACGCACCGTCCGCATGAACGACAACAGGCGAATGCCGTCCTACCTGCCCGAGCTGGTGGATATTGTCCACAGAAAATATCGGGACGATTTGAAACTGGCGCCCCTGGCAAAAGAATTTGGCGTGGCGGCATCCAGCGTTACGCGCGCCTTGGAATGTCGTATCAACGCCACATTTACCGGATACCTTGGACGCGTCCGCATTGAGCAGGCGCGCAGGCTTTTGCGCACGACAACCTTAACGGCAACCCAAATAGGACCACGCGTGGGCATTCACGATCAGAGCAATTTTGGCAAGATGTTTCATCGTTATGCCGGCATGACTCCCGGAGCATACCGAAGCCGGTATCAAGAAAAAAGAAAGACGAAACAATGACTCAGAGCCTTGAACCCGCCGGATGGCGGCGCTGGAAACACGAGTTACGACAGTGGTGGCTTCGCCAGAAATGTCCCACGGAATTTTTGTGCGACAACTGCAAGTATGATCATCCCTCCGCCTGCCATCGTCCCGAGCGTCCAAACGCGATTAAATGCCCCGATTACCGGCCCCGCACCTGACAAATCACCGTTTTGTTTCAGCCTTGCCGCCGTGCAGGCCCACCCAGAGATCGGCGCGCGCGGCAATAGCCTCATCGTGGGTTACCAGCACAAGGGTGACGCCATGTTCCGCGTTCAAGCTCCATAACAACTCGACAATGCCCGTGCCGGTTTTTTCGTCCAGATTCCCCGTCGGCTCATCACAAAGCAATACGGCCGGGCTGTTGAACAGAGCGCGCGCAATTGCAACCCGCTGCTGCTCGCCACCGCTGAGTTGTCCCGGCTTATGAGTCATTCGTTCCGTGAGTCCCACCTGTCCCAGCAACAATTCCGCCTTAGCGACGCAATCTTTCTTGCGCTCTCCCTTATTAAGCGCTGCCATCATGACATTTTCCAACGCCGTGAATTCCGGCAACAGATGATAAAATTGAAATACGAAACCGATTTCCTGATTTCGAATGTGATTAATGCGTTTTCCGGTCATGCGATGCAGCGGTTCGCCTCTGAAAAGGATTTCTCCTTTTGTGGGCTTGTCCAATGTTCCCATGATGTGAAGCAGGGTGCTCTTCCCCACTCCCGACGGACCGCTTATGGCCAGCATCTTATGTTCCGGCACCTCAATGCTAATGCCGTCCAGAACAACAAGTTCCCGACTCCCGTCGTGATATACCTTGCGCACATTTCGGCATACAATTACAGGTTGGATGCTTTCACTCATAACGCAACGCGTCCACCGGGTTCAGTCGCGCCGCGCTCCATGCGGGGTACAACGTTGAAACAAAGGTAAGAATTACAGCTGATATCGTGATCCATACGACATCGGAAACCACAATCGCCACCGGAATGCCGTCAAAATAATAGATGGTGCTGTTAAATAAATCCACACCCATCATCCATGCCACAAACTCTGCGACGGGGTTCAGGTGGTACGCGAGCAAAATTCCCAGCACAAGACCTATAAGCGTACCGGTTAGTCCAATCAACAACCCTTCAATAATAAAAATGGCCAGAATGGAGACGCTGCTCGAACCCAAGGTGCGCAGAATACCTATGTCCCGGCGTTTTTCCATGACAATCATGATGAGCGTGCTGGTGATGTTGAACGCCGCCACCAGCACGATAAACACCAAAATAATGAACATGGCGACCTTTTCCTGTTCAAGCGCCTGAAAAAACGCCTCCTGGCTTTCGTACCACGTTTCTGCGCGGTAGTTCAGTTTTTCTTCTATTTGCGCCGCGACACGGGCCGCGAGAAAAGCATCGGACAATTTCACATGCACGGCGTCAACGCCCTCGCGCCCCGTCAGCATGCGCGCAGTGTCAACATCCACGAACGCATAGAGGTTGTCGAAGTCGGACATCCGCGCCTGTGAAATGCCGCTGACCGTCAGAAAAACCTGGTTGCCGGGCCTCACGCCGAAAGGCGTTACCGCCGGCTTGTCAGTGATTACGGCGATTTCCGAACCGATTCGCGCTCCCAGCCGATGGGCCAATCGGAAGCCAAGAACAATCTCCTTGTCTCCGGGCAATTCTCCCGCGCCAAACATGCGTCCCCCCTCGGTTGTGAGATTTTGCGGCAGGTCGGTTACTTCTTTTTCCCTTTCCGGGTCTACGCCCAACACAAACGCTCCGGTGGTGTACTGACCTCGTTTAAGCAACGCTTCAATCTGAAGAATGGGCCCGGCGCCCATCACTTGGGGCGATACCGCGCGCAATTCTTCAATCACCTTATCCACGTCGGTAATGGGCCTGCCCATGCGGTTCATCACGGTAAGATGAGCGCGATTGCCTATAATGGTCTCGCGAAGCGCGATATCAAACCCAGTCATTACGCTCATAACCACGATGAGCGCAATAACGCCCACACTCACCCCCGCGATGGAGATGAACGTAATAAGGCTTATAAAACGTGTTTTCCGTTTCCCGCGCAAATAACGCGCGGCGACAAAAGTTTCAAAACGCACTGCGGTTCGCTTTCATGTTTGCCTGCAATAATACTTCTGGTTAACGCGCGAGATATTCTACCACACGGGTACTCTTATAAAAAGGCGCGCGTTATTTCCCCTTTTCAGCGTCTTGACGTTCCCGACGGCTCAATATTCCTGTCCAGGAATCTTACGGTGTAGGAATCGTCATAAATTTCAACCACGAAATCACTCAGCGTTTCGTCCACAGGCAGGCGTTGCCCCTGATACAGGGTGAACGGGTCGTCGTCATAGATGTAGTACAGGTCATACATGCCACGCCCCACAAAGGCGGAAGTGACACCACCCGAAGGGATTGTCATATCCCTTCCTCCCTCACTGGAAATAATCGCCACCTGCAATTTTGTCGGCGCGTAGTTATGCACCCTTATTTCGAAATCGCCGCGCCGGAGGCTTCGCTTATATTCGGGCAAGCGCGCCGTCGGCTTGTACGAGCGTCCGGCATAAGGCGAGGAGGATTCCGAGAGTTCGCGTTTCCGTCGCGAGGCGCCCGCAATATGCACCTGCTGTTGCGTTGCCGCATCCTCGGTATCTTGTTGCGTGATATCTTCCGGCGAAGGTGATATGTATTCTTCAGGTTCGGCCTCCCGCGCGTCTTCATACGTTACGGGAGCGGTTTCGGGGGGCTCTTCATCAGCTATGGGCAACCTGTATGACACCTCGGGCGCGACAGCCTCCTGCCGCGGCGGGTCTTCTGGTGATTCCTCGTCGGGTCCGCGAATTATGCCTGTTTTCCGTTCGAGCACATTATTGACGAATCTTCCGATGA
>DSBB01000393.1 GCA_011046175.1 Candidatus Hydrogenedentota bacterium
ATGCTGCATGGACCATCGGGTTCCACCACATCACATTCTCCAATTCCGGCCATCTCAAATTGTCCGTCCCGGTCTGTCCAGTAGTAGCGGGAACCGACCGGCTGCGAAATCAACCAATCCAATGGACGCCGTTCGCCGCAATCCATTTCAACCCTGAAACAGCCCGCTGCTCCTGAAAAGCAGTCGCGCACGCGATCTATAAATACTTCGTAATTGTTTTTCAACTTGTGTGTATACCGCCTTGTTCGTGTTTTGCGCTTTGAATTCCAACCGAATGGGAAAAACGTCTTTCCTGAAGTAATTCGCTATCAACAATGGCAATCAATAAATTTGAATTCCGTCGGGCATACGTTTTACTCTAATGCACAGGTACATGGGTGAAGCTTCAAGGAGTCGTTTGACTGTGCAAAAACATGAAATACGATTAAATTATCAGCAAGCAACACAACTTGCTCAAGTCGGGCGTTACGACGAGGCGCTGGAAATCCTCGTGGAACTCGACGAGATCAAACCGAATACAGAGGGCATATTGTATCTAATGGCAGCATGTCAAGCCAAAGCCGGACGCAAACAAGAAGCGTTGAAACTGTGCGACCGGCTTATCGAAGAATTTGATCATGAACATGCAAAGCAGATGAAAAAACGCTTAACCACACGTTCAGCCACGGCTGATAGGTTGAAAGCAAGGCGTTCAAAAAGTTTCAAACAGGTTAAACAGGAGACTTCAACACCGAGTCCAGAGGAAAATGACGCGCCGACATCCTCCGTTGAACTGCCTGATACAAATGACGCAAAAGAGTCTGATGCCGCTTCTCGGGAGGATATTTCCCCGCAATCGGCGCCGGGCGAGGGAGAACCGCCCGAGGAAACCGCAACCGCCGAAGACGACCAGGAAAACGCGGAACACGATGACGGGCCTCCGCCAGACTCCGAAGAGATTGAAGACTGGGACGAGGAAAATTCAAGCGAAGACAGTGACGCACGGGAAATATCGCAGGAGCCCGAGCAAGACAAACCACCGGCGGAACTCATTCAAACAAGGTCGAGACAAAAACCGCTTTGGCTCATATTGCTAATATCCGGAACAGCCGCCGCAGTGGTGGCAATATTGTTTCATGTGCTCAACAAAATATACATGTTCATTTGAACGATGAACAAAACGCGCATTTTTCGGAAGCAAATTGCGCTTGTGTGTGTTTTTATGGATGTAAACAGATTGTTTTTTGTTGATATGTGAGGGTTCGCGCAGATGGTTGACACCAAAGACAAAAGCCTGAGTAAGTACCTGTCAGAGATAGCGAAGGTGCCGCTGCTGTCCGCCACGGAGGAAATCAGGCTTGCCAAACTTGCTAGGCGCAAGGACGCCGCAGGAAGCGAGGCGCGGCGAAAACTCATCGTATCCAATTTGCGTCTGGTGGTAAGCATTGCCAAGAAGTACCTATACTATGGCCTGCCTTTGTCTGATTTGATTGAAGAAGGCAATCTGGGGTTGATGAAGGCAGTTGACAGATTTGATCCGTGTCGGGGCTGCAAGTTTTCCACCTATGCCACATGGTGGATTCGCCAAGCGGTGACGCGTTCCCTCTCGAATCAGGGACGCACCGTGCGTATTCCTGTTTACATTACCGATAATCTCGCCAAATACAAGCGAATCAGCGAGGAACTTTACATCAAATCGGGACGCCAGGCCACGGGCGAAGAAATCGCCACGGCAATGGAAATGAAGATTTCCGATGTCAGAAAACTTGAGATGTTCGCCGAAAGCGTTTCTCCTTTTGACTCGCTGCAAAGCACTGACAATGAAGGATATAATGAGATCGCTGACATGGGTGATGTCGTCTCCCGTGATCGCGCCATGAACCAGTTTGAACGCGATCAGGAAATGGAAGCGTTGATGCGCATATTGAGCGAACGCGAGGCCATGATTATGCGTTATCGGTACGGCCTTATTGACGGACGGGCGCACACCCTTGAAGAGGCGGGACAGGAATTTGATCTTACTCGCGAACGAATACGCCAAATCGAACGGGACGCCATGAAGCGGCTTCGGCGATATATGAGCAGGCACGCAGACGATTTTACCAAGTCATAAACGCATCGGGTACTGCGCGACATTGTTTGATATGTGTGAACGAAAAGAGCCAAGCCGCTTGGTTTTACAGCAAATATCAACGGCATCCGGCAGCCCCTGGCGCAGGATACGTTTCCTAAGCGCAATTCGAGGCCCGCGGCTTCGGTTTTGCTCAGAAGGATCATATGTGGTATTTTCTCCCCCGGTATTTATTTGACCGGAACAATGAATTCTCGCATAATGGTGGCAGTACGGTGAGCGGCCGTGGAGACTTTGGCGGCTCTTCAGGAAGGATGAACAACTTGCCGCAATATCGGAAATCGCGGCGAAGTCAGTTGATTTTTCGCAACAATGACACAATCATGGCGCCGGCAACGGTGCAAGGTAAGGACATACGGTGTGATTGCATTGTCACGAACAAAACATGAGGCAGCAGTAATACGCAAGGTATTCAAGGGCGAACCCGAGGCGTATCGTTACCTTGTTGAACAGTATCAGCCGATGGTTTATGCAGTGGCGCTTGCACACACGGGCAATATCTATCTTGCAGACAAAGTGGTTGTTGCGACTTTCAAGGACGGTTTCGATCGCCTTGTATCCCTGACGGACCCAAAACGTCTCGGCATGTTGTTATGCACGGTGGCGCAGGGGGAAGCGGAAAAACTGGTGGGGCGCCGCACCGCCGACTGGAACAAGCCGCGCAAACGCGAGGGCGATCCGCCCATAGATATGAAATGGGTGCAATCTGAATTGATCGATCCCCTGAACGAAGAATTGGGTTCTTTTACCGTACAAGAGCGAAAAGGAATCTTGCTGCACGCATTCTGCGGCTTATCGGTAAAGAATATCGCCGCCGCACTCAAGATAGAGCGTAAAGAAGCGGAAGAGGACCTTGCCCGAACCCGTGAAAATATTGAAAAAGCGTTGTTGAAAGAAGTGGTGAACACCCTTTACCCCGAAGTAAACAACAAGGAACGTCTTGTCGCGATTATGACGGAGGTGGCGGGTCCGTTTGTTGCGGAAAAAGCGGCGCAGGAGACGCGAATCGGGAAATCAAAGCGCCGCCTCATTCCGATGATTGTGGCCGTATCAACGGTGATCGTGCTCACCATTGGCGGTTATTTCGGATATCGGGCTTTTGTAAGCATCATATCTGACACACAGGCTGATGACGATACCACTATTGCTTCGCGCAATGAGGGAGAAACGGAGCCTGAGACTGAAGGCGAAACCGCGCAGGCGGAAGCGGAAGCAGAAGGCGAAGGTGAAACAAAACCCCCCGTCATACCCAGCAATTACACCATCGAGGGCCGCGTCGTTGACAGGCGTTTTCCTCAAGACGGGATACCGAGTTTGAAAGTCATTGTCGCAGACCAGGAAACCGAAACAGACTACTACGGAGCGTTTGTAATTCGAGGCGTGCCCAAAGGGCAACACTTCGTCACCATAAAGTACGGCGATAGTGTCCTTGTTGAAAATCGTCGTATGAACACCGAGGGACGCAACTCGTCAGTGGAAATCACCGTTGATGAACGGATACCCGCCCGATTTCTCTTTCAAGGCCGTGTCTTTGACCGAAACACCAAGGAGCCCATCGAGGTGTTCGAGGTGGCCACCTGCAAAGATTTTCCCGATATGTTGCAACCTTATCTATTGAAGCGTTTTCGTGAACAACGGCATCCGGAAGGAATTGTGAATGACCGTTTTGTTACGTTGGGCGACTACACCATGTATGTGCGGTCACGCGGATATGCCCCGTTCCCGCTTCAATTCACCATTGACGAAAACTGGGACCTCCATCGCGTTTACGAATTTCCCCTGTACCGTTCCGCAACGTTGGAGGCGGTTGTTTACGGCCCTAATGAACTCAGTATTTCCGGCGCCGCCGTCATGCCCCGGCAAGGAACAGTCCACGGAACCGCCGCAGGCAAAATAGACTATATGAGCACGGATTCAATGGGACGCTTCACGCTTTACACCCTGCCCATTGGCATACAGTCGTTTTTGATTTATCATATTGAGCACGGAACCGGCCGCGCCATTGTCGAACTCGAACCAGGAAAAACAACCCAAATAAAAATACAGCTGCCACGAAAAGGCGCGTTGACCGGTGATATAACGATCAACGGAAAACCGGCCAAGTTCAGCGAGTTCAAAAGACGGACGAGCGGTTCCGGCGTGGACTTGACAAGAAGCATAAATTACAACGCCCCAGGTCAATATGAAGTGGTTATTACCCCGGAGCCCGTGACAATTATGGCTGCCGTCAATCCAATAGACGGTTGTTCATGGTTTGATCGGCGCATGGAATTAAACGCTGTCGTTGTTATGGAAGAACCCACATGGCTGGACTTTAACTTTAGCGCCGGACCGGGAACCATTTATGGCGATGTGTCACTGCGTGAGACCGCCCCACGCGCTGTTTTTGTTGAAATTGTTTATAATCTGGGAAAAGACTCGCAACGCGAGCGCATTTTATATGATTTGGGAACCACTTCTTCATTCCGGCTCACAGATTTGCCGCTGGGTTCCGGTACATTTCATTTATACGCATCACCGCGAAGCATGAGCAAGACCGATTTCGCTTCTGCACGCGCCTTGATGGATCGTAAGGAGCAGTCCTTCGAATTGGACGCTGCCAATACAAGCGTCCAAATTGATGTTGCACTATGAGGTCGCTTTATCTTTACGAAATAGTGACAGGCAGGATGAGGCCGTCCGGAACAGTATTCCGCCCGCTTCTTTTGAAAGGCTGCCGCGAACCGCGGACACGTTGTGGTAATGCGCTGAAAACGGTTGGAAACCGCTTCTACGTTTGTTGTCACGCCGGCCATTCCGGCATGTTGCCATAAGCACAGTGTTGTCCGATAAGAACGGGTTGCACAGCACGCCTCTTATCAGTCAGTTACAGTGAACGATAACAAAAAGTTAAAACGCATTGAGTTCGCACTTTTCCGTCATTGCAAGGAGGACGTAAGCCCGACGCAGCAATCGGGGATGTCCAGATTGCCTTGTTTCTCTCGCAATGACGAAATGGCAGGTTGCAAACGCCCCCGCGTTGGTTTGTTGTTCTTTGTGGTTATACACCACCATTTCGTTGGGCATATGCCGACGTTTTGAATCTATGAAGAGACCATGTTTGATTAACGTGAATAAAATCCGCCCGACATGTGCGCTGTCCATTGTTGTCATGCTTGCAATACTTTGCCACGCCGAGGAGACGCAGACTTCCGAACAGTTGGCGCAAATCAACGCGCGCGCAAATGAGACGGTGATTTTGCTGCACGGCATAGGGCGCGGACGCGCGTCTTTGTGGGTTCTTGATACGCGTCTTAAACAATCCGGCTATGAGACGTTAAATTTCCCCTATGCGGCGCAGGGCTGCGCGCTGGAAGAGATAGCGCAACAACTCTGTGAATTCATCAAAGATAACGTTGCAACAGATACCTATCATCTGATTGCCCATTCGCTGGGCAATCTTATCATCCGGCTGGGCTTTGAAGCCGGGTATCCGGAGGGACTGGGACGCATTGTCATGTTGGCGCCGCCCAACCGCCCAACGGAACTGGCGCGGGCGTTGCGCGACAATCCCATCTACAAATGGTTCACAAGCGAAAGCGGCTGGCAGTTTACCTCGGACGAGTTTTATGAGCGCCTGCCCGTACCCGAGGCGCCATTCGGCATTATTGCCGGCAACCGCGGTCAATCGGTGCTTTTGAACGAACCGAATGACGGTGTTATTACGGTGGACAGCACGAAATTGGCGGGCATGTCGGATTGGATAGTCGTACCGCATGCTCATACCTTTATAATGAACAGTCGCATGGTGGCGGAATTATGCGTTTCTTTTATCGAGACCGGAAGATTCCACCATGACACCGGCGATGCAAATGGTCAAGCGTCTAACGGCGGCGCGGATGTTGGCGATACTAAACCAAGGGGAGAATAGCAGTTTAATGAAACTTCTTGTTATGGGCGCCGGCGCAATGGGCACCACAGTGGGCGGCTTCATGGCGCTTGCCGGGCACGATGTTACTCTTATCGGGCGAAATCCACATATCGAAGCGTTAAAATCCAAAGGTTTGCTTATAACGGGGATTTGGGGTGAGCACACAACACGGAACTTTCGCGCTTTTACCTCAACAGGAGAACTAGATGACAGCCGGTATGATATGATTTTGCTCGCAGTCAAATCATACGACACCGAACATGCAGCGGAACAGATTAAACCGCTTGTAGACAACAACACCCTGCTTTGCGCCTACCAAAACGGTCTGGGAAATGCGGAGACGCTGGCGAAATATTTTGGATGGGAACGGGTATTGGGAGCGCGGGTTATTTTTGGCGCAAGAATCAACCATCCCGGCCAAGTGGAGGTAACCGTGATAGCGGAACCTACGGCAATCGGCGCCTACCACAACGCCATCTCCGAGAAAGTCGCGCGCGCCATAGCCGACACCATGAAAGAAGCGGGCATCCCCACAATCTACACCCGCCAAATTCAAACCATCCTCTGGAGTAAAGTGGCCTATAACTGCGCGCTCAATCCCCTCTCGGCCTTATTGGACGCCCCCTACGGACAGCTCGCAGCGCAGGATTTCACCCGAAAGATAATGGATGACGTAATCCACGAATTATATCGTGTGGGAAACGCCATGGATATCCCGTTAAAACCGGACGCCGCCGGGGCGTATCTTGAACAATTCTACAACAAATTGCTCCCGCCCACTGCCGCTCACTATGCCAGCATGCGCGAAGACCTCAAGAAAGGGCGCCGCACGGAAATAGACGCGCTTAACGGCATCATTGCGCGTTTCGGCAGGGAACGGGGCGTCGCCTGTCCGGCAAACGAGTTGTTGGCCGCGCTTATCCGCGCGCGAGAGTCGTCTGAACGCTGACCGACCCGTGCATTTTGATCAAGCCCAGGCAATAAGCCCCATCTCGTGTTCGTGGCCCAAATGGGGATGGCTGGGGAGTATCCGAATGGTGCATCCTATCTGACCGGTGTGATCACACGGCGCATAACCTTTGAACCGATATATTCCCTTTTCCTTTTCTTCAATGCAGTCCATAAGCGTACGGTTGCCGGACGGTAATTGGCCGAGCGTATCAAGACCGCCGTGGAAAATTTCAACTTTAACATCGTCTTTTTGAAGTTGTCCCAATTGCACGTCCGCGACAATTTCAACTGAGTCGCCAACTTGCAGATTCTCTTTCCTGCCGCTTTCAACGTTCAAAACACGCACTTCCGCCCAATGGGCGCGAATCCAGGATTTCCACTCCGCCAACTTGTACACAGGCGCCCTGTTGTTCTCAAACAACCGGTGACGTCGCACGCAACAGGGCACATAAAAGCGGTCGGCATATTCGAGCACCATGCGGTAGGTATTGAACATGGGCGCAATGGTGCGGATGGCGGTTTTCATGCGGGCAATCCACTCCCGCGGCAAACCATCACGTCCGCGATTGTAGAACATGGGCGCCACTTCATTCTCGATGATTTCGTACAACGCCTCGCTTTCTATCTGGTCCTGCTCTTCCGTATTGTCGTAAGATTCGCCCTTGCCGATACTCCAGCCGTTTTCGCCAAGACCTTCGGCTTCGCACCACCAACCGTCGGGAATGCTGATGTTGAGCGCGCCGTTGGCCGCCGCCTTCATGCCGCTGGTACCGCTTGCCTCCATCGGGCGGCGCGGCGTATTCAACCAACAATCCACTCCCTGAAGCATATACCGCGCCACGTTAATATCATAATCTTCTATAAACACAATATGATTACGCAAAACGGGCTCATGGGCAAAATGAATGATTTCCCTTATCAATTCCTTCGATTGCGTGTCCTGCGGATGGGCCTTTCCGGCAATAATCAGCTGGACGGGCATTTCCGGATTCAACAGTATCTTGCGCAACCGCTCCGGATTTTTGAAGAGCAGGGTGCCTCTCTTGTATGTGGCAAACCGCCGCGCAAATCCAATGGTTAATACCTCACTGTCCAGCAACTCTCCCGCGCTGCGAACTTCTGACCCGGGTGTGCCGCGATTCGTCAGCTGCTGTACCAGACGCCGCCTTGCGAAGTTTACCAGTCGCTCCCGTCTGCGACTGTGTGTGCGAAACAATTCCGTGTCCGGAACAGCGTCTATTCGCTCCCACACGGACTGGTCATGAGGCGTGGCAACCCAATCCGGCCCCAAATACCGATCAAATAATCCGGCCAAATCGCGAGAAATCCATGAAGGGATATGAACGCCATTGGTGACCGAGGTTATGGGTAGTTCGTCTTCCGGGGCGCCCTTCCAGATGCGCGACCACATGTTTCGGGCAACCGTCCCATGCAATTTGCTCACCCCATTGCTGGCCGAAGACAATTTCAGCGCAAGCACCGTCATGCAAAAAGGCTCGCGTGTGTCGCTTGGGTCCTGCCGCCCCAATGCAAGTAATTCAGTAACGGAAATGCCCAAAGCCTCGCAATACTCTTTGAAATAGGTGGCGATCATGGCCGGATCGAACATGTCGTTCCCCGCCGGAACCGGCGTATGCGTGGTAAAGACGCTGCCAACCTTCACCACTTCCACCGCTTCGTTAAAGGTAATGCCGTCGCGGTCAATCAAGTTTTTAATACGCTCCAGCATCATAAAGGCCGCGTGTCCCTCGTTAATATGATACACCGTGGGATGCAACCCCAACGCCTTAAGCGCAATTACGCCGCCCATGCCGAGCATAATTTCCTGCTTGATGCGCGTCTCCCTGTCGCCGCCATACAATTGTCCCGTAATGGAGCGGTCAGAAAGCGTATTCGCCTCGTGATCGCAATCCAGCAGATAAAGCGCGATGCGCCCCACTTGGCAACGCCACACATAGGCTTTCACATGACGTCCGGGATAGGGCACTTCAATTTCTATGGGCGCTCCCGCATCATCCCGCATCATCACGATGGGCATATTATGAAAATCGTTTTTGGGATACATCTCCTGCTGCCATCCATCGGCGTTCATGTACTGCCGAAAATAGCCTTCCCGGTACAACAAGCCCAAGCCAACGAGGGGAACCCCCAAGTCGCTGGCGGCTTTCAAATGATCCCCCGCGAGGACGCCCAAACCGCCGGAATAGATGTTAATGGATTCCTGTATGCCAAACTCGGCTGAAAGATAGGCAATTAAGAGGTCGTCCGGCGCGTTGTTATGACGGGAAAGCCATTCGCCGTCGGCCATATACGCGTCAAGCCGCGACGCAACCCGTTCAAGATGAGCAAGAAAACTGCCGCTTACCGCCAGTTCCTCGAGACGCTCCTGGCTGAGTTCTCCCAACAAACGGCGGGGATTCTGACCGGTCTCGATCCATAGGTCTCGATCCATGCGGAAAAACAACTCCACCGCATCCGGATCCCAGCTCCACCAAAGGTTATTGGCAATGTCGCTTAACCGACCAAGACGTTCAGGTATCTTGGGAATAACCGTATATTTAATAACGCGAGCCATAGGAAGCATTCCTTTGTCGTGGTTCATTGAAATCTGAATTGATCACAGGTAGATTTAACATATCCATCCCTGAATACGATAACAGGAAAGTTTCCCAAGATACAAATTGTCGCAGCGCCGCTGTCGAATTTTTGTGGGCGAAGGGCGCCGGGGGGCGCATGCCCGGGGAATGGCATTCTGTCTGCGCCGTAATGTTATGCGCTCATGAGCGCGGGCCAAAATCAGGGATGTAACGAGTGGGGCGTTGAAATAGGTGTCGGAATGCAGCGGTCAACTGTTCTGTCAACTGCCGCGTTAGTAGTATGAGAATATCGAAAAGGCTCAAAACGAAAGTCTGGTATGCAGAACACGCTTCAGTGTGTCAATAAACAAGCACTGGAGCGTGAACATTATTGACTGGTGTTTTCATCTTCGGTATTATCACGTCGTTTCTTTGCTTTTCCCCTTTCAATATGATGTTTTGCATGTATGGCTCAATATAGAAAATCTTACATAATCGCGCGCTCTCTCGAGATTGTTATCGGCCTGTATTTTATCGCGGGCGCAATTCCCAAGGGATTGGATATAGAAAAGTTTGCGGTGCAGGTTGCCGCGTACAAAGTCATCCAAACGCCGGAAATGTTGCTGACAACCGCGTTGTTTACGCTCTTTGTCGAAATCGGCTTGGGGGTTGCCTTGGTTTTCGGGTTGCGTCTGAGGGGGTTGACCGTGTGGGTCATGCAGGCGATGCTGTTGTTTTTTACCGCCTTGATTGTGTACGCATGGCTTGCTCATGGTTTGGAGGACTGTGGTTGCTTTCCGGTGTTCAAGATGTCTCCGGAGGTGTCTCTTGTAAAAAACGGAATGATTGTCGCTGCCGGGATATTTATTCTCTGGGAACTTGTATGGCGCGCCGACAGGGGGAATATTGAACGGGCGGCTGTTCTCCGGAGGCCGCGTAGACCCTTTGCCTGGGGCGGCGCGAAAATAGCGGTTGCTGTTGCGCTGGCTTCCGCCGCAACGGCATACGCCTATTGCGGCATTGACTGGCAATCGTTCCTGCCCCATGAAGACAGCGACGTTTCCTATGCGCAATTTGAGATATATATACCGGAGGGCTATTTCAATCTTGGCTCGGGTCTTTATCTTGTTCCCGTCATGAGCGCATCGTGCAGCGAGTGCATGGAGAAAATACCGGAGATTAACGAACTTTGGTTCATGCCGGATATCCCCCCCATAATCGGGTTGTGTTATGAAGATAAACCGGGCGACCTTGATGTTTTCAAGGGATATGCCCAGCCCATGTTTCCCATTCATTCACTGGGCGACCGTATCATGCTTTATTATGCGTTGATAGCCGAAGAGTCCTTCAGGCTTGGCTTGGTTTACAACGGAAGCCTGATTGCGTTCTGGGATGGTTATGTTCCGCCTTATGAGGAAATCATGGAAATTGTGGAGTCTGTTTATGAGATGTAATAGTTTGTATAAAGCCTGTTTTGAAGGGCTTTTGGCATTCTTGCCGCGCAAAGGGACAATAGTTTGCAAAACTATATCTGCTAATGGTATAGTAGTTATTTAAAGCCTTTCGCAGGATGTATTTTACGGATTGCGGGGGCGACATGGTTTCGACGGTGGCGGATGAAGCATGAGCAGCGCGCCGAGGTTCCCGGTGGCCTCGTTAAAAACCGGGGACAAATTAACTGCGAACGAACAATTCGCTCTCGCTGCCTAATAAAGTGCAGCGCGTTCTTACCGTGACCGCCTGCTAGCGGATAAGGACGAAGCCAGCGGGCCTCGAACCGGGAGTTGACGGCGTACCGGCAAGAGTAGTTAGTCGTCTAGCGACGCCGGAAAGCGAGTCTGACGCGTTCCGGAAGGGTGAATCTTCAAAGGAAAGACTACGCGCGTAGATACTCATGTGGAAGCGCTATCGGACGCGGGTTCGATTCCCGCCGCCTCCACCATGTTTTTGTGTGTTAGGTCGTCTCAAGTGAGGCGCGTGTCGAAGTGGTCTTTTGCCATGGACGTACTTTCGATCTGTTATCTTGGTCATGGCAAAAAGGATGAAGAGTTATGAATGTGTATGTCGGCAACCTTCCTTACACCACCTCCAGTGACGATTTGCGTGTAGCATTTGAAGCGTTCGGTGAGGTGACTTCTGCGAATGTCATCAGCGACCGCGACTCGGGGCGCTCCAAAGGCTTCGGTTTCGTTGAAATGAGTGACGACGCCCAGGCAAAGGAAGCCATCGAGAAACTGAACGGCACTGAAATGGACGGACGCACCATCACCGTGAATGAAGCGCGTCCGCGCGAAGACCGTCCCCGGGGCGGTGGACGACGCGGCGGCGGCGGTTATGGCGGTGGACGCGGGCGTTATTAATGTAACCGCGTCAACCAACGGTTGAAAAAACGAAGGCCGGAGTCATTGAAGACTTCGGCTTTTTCATTGAACTGTGCGGCGACAAGCGGCTTCTTGGTGGAGAAGAATGATGGACATACGGTTTTACG
>DSBB01000550.1 GCA_011046175.1 Candidatus Hydrogenedentota bacterium
AATTTGCAAGACTACATGCAAAACCATAAAATGCAACCAAATCGTTCGGGTACTTTTTTGCGTGAGGCAACGAATACCATTTCGAGTACTTTTTTGCGTGAGGCAACGGGTGAATGAAAAAAGAAAAACCAGTAAGCACACCCATTGAAGGACATTGAAAAGCCCCATTCCCTATTTAGCCGTTATACTTGTTCTGGGTTGCGGGCAACGTCCGTGTTAGTCTTCCTGGCCGGATATGGAACCTACGCGGATGTCGAGTTCCTCGCGGTTCTGGATGCGGGAAATCTGACCGTCGGTGATCCAGATGACGCGGTCGCTGGCGGCGAGCATTTTGTGGTCGTGGGTGGCGGTGATGATCGTAACGCCCCGTTCCTCCTTCATCCGCGTAAGCAGATCAATAATTTCGCGTCCAGTTCGCAAATCCAGGTTGCCGGTGGGCTCGTCGGCAAGGATAATGGCGGGATCGTTGGCGAGGGCGCGTGCGATGGCGACGCGTTGCTGCTGGCCGCCGGACATCTCGATGGGGCGGTGCGTAAGCCGGTCGCCGAGTCCCACCAACCCGAGCAGTTCCGCCGCCTTGTCCCGCGCTTCGTCGGCGCTGAGTCCGGCGAATATCATGGGCAGCGACACATTTTCTATGGCGTTCATGACCGTAATCAGGTTAAAGGTCTGGAAAATGTAGCCGATTTTGCGGCAACGCAACCACGCAAGTTCATAAACGCCCAGCTGCGCAATGTCCACCTCGTCAATATAGACTTCGCCCGTGGTGGGTTTGTCGAGCCCGCCCACCATATTGAAAAAAGTGCTTTTGCCCGAACCGGACGGGCCCATGATGCTGATATATTCTCCGCTGTAAATGGTGCAGGTAATGCCGCGCAGGGCGTGTACTTCCTCGCTACCCATAAAGTATACCTTGGTAACGTCTTGGGTATGCACTATCTCACGTCTATTTTCCATTTTATCAAACCTCCACGCGCATGGCGTCCACAGGTTTCATTTTTGCCGCCGCCCAGGTCGGATATACGGCGGCAAGCACTGTAAGCAGCGTTCCGCCGGCCACCGCCAGAGGAACGCTCAGCGACAACGTGCGCAACAAAAGCGCAAGGGACACATATTCCACTTCCAACACCATGGTGAGCTGCGCCACCATAAGCAGGCAACCCGCCGCAGCGCCGAGCATGCTGCCCACAAGGCCCACAAACACGCTTTCGATGAGAAACAGGCGAATAATGAATCCGTCCAACGCGCCCAAACATTTTAATGTGCCGATTTCCTGAAATCGCTCTGTTACGCTCATGTACATGGTGTTGCACACGCCCACAAAGCAAAGCATGCCCGACAGGAAAAGCAGCCAGACGGTGCGGTCGCGCTGGTGCTTCTCAGCGGCCTCGCCGTGAGTCAGCAGGTTGGCGCGCTCCAACGCCGCGCGCACGGGCACGTCTTCGCTGCGGCGCAATTCGGCAAGCACGGACTGATAGGCCAGCGTGGACACAAAGAACGCCACAACCACGCCGATGCTGACAAAAATCAACAGGAACCGCCCCCGGCGATTAAGCACATTGCGCCAGCATATCTCCGCCGCCCGGTTCCAGGGCAGTATCAGGCGGCGCGTCGAGGCATCCTCGGCAAAAAGGGCATGCTTTTGCGATGTCATAATTCAGAACTCCTAAAACGGCAGCGCCCGTGTACACTGGGCGATGAGCGCGAGCGCGGCGGCGACCATGCCCGCCAGTCCCATGCCGCACGAAAAACCGGCGGCCAGCACGGGTACGCTGCGATACCATTGTTGCTCCGGGAATTTCTTGCTGAAATAGTAGCGGCTCGCGCACGCGCCGAGCAGCATGGGCAGGGCGATATGCAACGGCTGGCCGATGCCGCCGACCATGCCGTAGAAAAAGACCACCGGCATCTTGAACAACGCCAACACGCCGTACAGGCACAAACCGAACACGCACGCGCCGGCGATAATGCTTGGCTTCAACGCCTGCAACAGCAGCGAATCTTCCGTCACGTTGGCTGTAAAGATAAGATACGCCTGCCGCGCCGCCACCGGCCAGGTGCGCGCCACAAAGGGAAACTGGTCTGACGGTATCTGGTTCATTTTCCAGAAAAACCACCAGAACAGGAAACTCGTGGAAAACACAATGGGCAGCATGATCAGCTCGGCCTTGATAATCGAAGTAAATCTTGTGCGGGTCAGCTCGAGTTCGCGAAAACGTTGCGCCGACGGCCCTACATCCAGCAGCGGGATGGTGGGAACGAACCAGATGTCAACGCCTTTATAGCCGCTGGCGATAAAGGCCGTCTCGCGCAGATAGGGCATGATCAAGCCCTGGCCGGTAAGCCCGAACAAACGCGCCGAAATATAAGAATGGACGGGCGTCCAAAGAAAAGCGAAGACCAGGAATATCCAGACAGGGAAACCGGGAACCAGACGGTGCGACACATAGGTAAAGCCCAGCATGGCCAACAGGAACAGTCCGCCCGCCGCCCAGAGCGGAAAGTCGCCGCGCTCGCGGCTGGGACGCCGGTAAGGCGGCTCGTCCGGCCCCATGTTTCGCGCCGCTTCCTCTTCTTCGCGGGCGCGGCGCAATGCCTCTTTGTCGGCGCGCAGGGTGCTGATGACGTTTGCCGCCACAAAACGGACGCCTATAACTGCCACTGCCAGCGCCATGCCGATGGTAACGCTCATCCAGAAATCAAAGGAAAGAATCAACTGGTTCACCAACAAGCCGTTGCCGGGCGACCAGTGCTCGAACACGCCCAGTCTGTGCAAAATCGGGTTGCCAATGACACTGGTGAGCAATACGCTTGTTACGATGCCCAGCACCAGCTTGAACGGCAGGATCATGCCCGCCATGAATCCGACCGCGTCGAAACTGATCGAGATTAGGCTGGCAGGCATGAAACTCTCAACGTTCCGGGTGAAATCAATAAAGGGGATGGGCAGGATCATGAGGGGTTTGGTCATAAACAGCCCTGTTGTCACGGGCACCATCACATACACCGCACCGAACACAATGCCCAGAGTGGCGCCGATACTGAACACCTCCCAGCGCCAGGAACGCTTGCCCGCCCGCGCCGTTTCATCGCGGTCTGTCGCTTCCGAAAGCGCCGTGGCGCCCTGCGCGGCAATAGGCGCAAGCGGGAACGGAAGCCGCTCGCGGTCCGACGTGATTCGGAAGAGAATGTACCCCAACCCGAACCAAGCAAGCCGTCCGAAAATATAACCAAAAGAAATGAGCAGAATCGGCGACAGGAAACCCCGCGATTGCGACCACCACCAGTCAGGATGGGCAAGGTTGCGCTCCAGTATGGCCGGCGAATCCGCCCCGGGAACCACCCAGTCCGGAATTTGATCGGCAATGCCCACCGTTTGCGGCGACTGAAGCAGATACTGGTTCCAGATCGTCAGCGCAATAGGACCGCCCGAAAGGGCAAGATGCATCAGCGTCACGGCGGCAACTGACGAGGCCACATAAAAGAGGACATACACTTCCTGGCGTTTCAACTGGGTGAAACTTCTCCGGGCGATTTCGGTAAACAGAATGATGGTCACCCATTCGGCGGCGCCGCCCAGCGCCTGCCCGGCGACCAGCCCCAAGTACACCGCGCTCGGCATCATCACCACGGCAACGAACAATGCCCCAAGCAGGGTGCGGCTCGAAAAGCCGTCCACATACGGCCCCTGCTCCAGCGTCTTGTCCGCCGTGGCAATGACATACTCTTTCATGAACTGTTCTTGAACAGTCGGTTTGCTCGTATCTTTTTCCTTTTTAGACACCTATATTGCCTCGCTATCGTCGCAGCCAAACAATTCACCGGCGGCGCGCGCATATTTTCGATGGTCTTCCGGAGTTAGAATACGCCACATCAGCAGTTGCTTGCGCAGCGCGAGAATAAACCACGGCGTGAGACGACGCCAGTTTTGCTGATCGCCGCTTTGCCGCACCGCCGTGAGATGATATTGATACACGCCCCGTTCGGGGCGATACACAATGCGTAATGTCGCGTTATGACTGATGCCCAAGTCAAATGGCGCAAGCCACGCGCGGAATGCCAATGCAGGCGCATACGCGTCGTCACCGGCGGCCGGTTCCAAGAAGCCGCGCAGGTCGTCCACCGCCAGTCTGCCCACGGTTACCCCCTGAATGCTGTCCAGCCACTCCGCCATATACGACTGCATCGCAAAGAGGCTGCCCCGTGTCGCCACAAAGGGAAGATACATGCTGATGGTGTCGCCGCCGCTTACGCCGTCTTCTTCTATGCCTTCCAATGTGCCCCGCTGTTCGGGAACGGCGGCAAGGAACGCCTGACGCATGGGGTAGAGCGTGGACGCCAGCACGATGCTCATGGTCAACAAGGTCACGAACACCGTTGCGCCTGCGGAGTAGTTCAAACTCAAACCCGCAAGCATGCCGGTCATGAGCAGTATCCGCGAGACCATCTGCCCGAGGAGATAGCCTGTTGCCGCGCCGAGAATGGCGTACACGGCGGACTCGGCCAGAAACAACGATGACACGTTGGTGGGGGAAAGGCCGACGGAATTATAGACGAAAATCTCGCGCTTGCGCTCGTACACGGAACCAAGCATCGTGCCAAGCACCATGATAAAGCCCAACAACACGGGGATGATGATTTGGCCCGCCGCGGTCAGGCGGCTTCTGCTCAAGGCGGCATATAACGTCACGTTGTCACCGTCGCCGGCCAGAATGGTCATGTTGGAACGGCGCGCATAATTGGCGGCTTCCGTATCCGGGGTGGCGCCGTCGGGCATGCGTATGGCAACACTGCGGATGGCGCCGCCAAGCCGCCGCGCAAAGCGGAACGGCACAAAAACCACTTGGTTGGAGGGCCAGTGGATGTATTCTTTGAGTGTATACACCTTGTCTTCTTCGGATTTCTGCGCGTCCATTAACATTTGTTGCACAAAATTCACGGGAGTCAAAGGTTCGCCGTCCAAGTCGCGCAGATCATCGAAAGCCGCCGAATCTGCAATCCCTATCAGCTCCAGTTTCTCGCCGAAGACCCGGATCATGCGTCCAATATCGGTCTCATCCATGCCTAGGTTTATCGCCACATGGTCGGGTAAAATCACGCTTAACTCATCATCTTCTTTGAACCAACGGCCGGCGATTAGGGTGTTGTCCGCCCCGGTTACGGACGCTTCGCATGGCTCGAAGCCAACCAGCGACACCGCCGTGAATGTTCGTTCGAGCGCCTCGGAATAGGGCAGATCACTTATGTCGTCAGGCGACAAATCAATTTGTGACAGGTTGCCCGCATGGTCGGAAAAATACCATGCCCGGCCCGCCACCACCGCTCCGGCCTCAGCGTCTTTTGAATAAGCGCGTTTTAGCGATTCATAAAGCGGCGTGGGCATGGGTTGCCAGGCGCGGTCGCGCGTCATCAAGCCCACATACTCCGGCTTGCCCAACGGATGGCGCAACCGTGATATGCTCACCTCCGGAACTATCGAGGTGAACGAAAGGAGCGTAAAAGTGACCAGCACAATCGTCGTGCCGGTGAGAAAGGCGCGTTGCGGACGGCGGCGTATGTTGGCGATACCGAGGTCAATGGCGCGAACCGCCACATTACTCAGAGCCACCGTATCCTCATGGATACCGGTCAGGGCGTGTTTGCGTTCCATGAGCATGCCGTCAAATTTGCCGAGGATGAGGACGCTCACCGCCACTGCCAGGGCGAGAATGACAAAAGCGATAAGCACCAGCATGGGCGTAAGCGTGAACCGAAACGCCGGGTGGATGACCGCCAACACAAAGAAACTCGCGGAAAAAATAACGGCCATGCCGGCAATGCGCCTTTTGATGGTGCCGCCGTTCAGCGCGAGCCGTTCCAGGCAATAAGCGAAAGGAAGCAGCAGGATTAGGTAAAACAGCACGCCGCGGATCATGTTGTTTGCCATGGCCAGCAGTTCGCTGTACGCCTTGCTTTCCAATGCCCACCCCCGTTCCGCCGCGAGACGATAGCGTGAATAGTCATTGGCGGCAAGGGCTTGTTCCGCTTCGTCCAGATAGTGGGAGGCCTCGTGATGCATCGCCAAGACGCGGGGGTTGGTGATGCCCTGCGACTCGAACTGTTCGAGACGATAAGCGTCGAGATGCCGCATGTTGCGCGCGCCCTGCAATACCCATGACGGAATACTCTCCAGTTCGCTCAGGACGTATCCCGCGCCGACGGGGTCTTCCGCCGAATTATTTATCAGGATAAGGCGCTTTTCCTGCATGCCGAAACCCAATGTCAGCCGTACGCGCAGCGTCGGGTCCGCCCAAATGCTGATGCAGTTCTCCTCCGGATCGCCGCGCCAGCTGTCGCTGTAACTCGTGCCCCATTGGAAAGGGGGGCTTTCAGTGGAGGCATCGAGAATCTGGATGTCCGTCAGGCTGATAAAGCCCTGCGGTTCGGTTAATCCGTAAAGCGTGATTGGACGGCATGGAAACGCCACCAGATTAAGGTGTTCCACCTGCTTTCTCATGGCAATTTGAAAGGCGAACTCTTCCGGACGCGCCTTGTCCGCGCCATAAATGACGCCCCCGTCAAGCGGCGGCGCCGCCACCGGCCCTTTATCCGATCTGCCTCGGTTTACCACCTTGACGTATTCTTCCATCGCTTCGGAATTTTCAGCGGCGAAACGTTCTGTGGCAAGGCCGTAGGCTTCGAAATAGACGTTCATGAATTGCCCGTTCATGGTGGCGTCAATCATGCCGTCAAATTCAAAATAACCGTTATTGTCGGTCAACACCATCGGCACGCCACGCGTACCCAGCAGATGCTTGTCGGCGCGGAAAGTCTTGTAGGTAACCGCCGCGCCGCGGATGGGGCGATTCGGCGTGTAGTCCTTTTCCTGATGCAGCCAGACCACGCGCCCCGCCACCTTGGACATCTTGTTGTCCCACTCAGCGCCGGCGAAAGGACCGCTCCAGTAGACGAAGGCCAGCGCCAGTCGCGCCAGTCCCACGCGCTCGCCCGGCTCGTGCCTGATTTGCCGCGCGAACATGTCCAAATGAAGCCTCTCCGGCAGATCATGGGGCGTATCCACATAACGCCTCTCATCATTGATGGTGCTCAGCGTAACGGCGGGCAAGCCCGCGACATTCGGGATTTCACTTGCAAAGGGCGCCTGATAAGGGAAATACGTCCACCAACCGCGGCCAAGGGTCATGTTGATGCAATCCACAAAGGGGGTCTTTGTGTGGATGGACAAATCAGGATGATTGGTCATGAAACTGCGGGCGAATTCGTCAAGCCGCATGGCCAGCATGCTGAACTTGGGGCGCAGGATATGTTCATACTGGCTGCGGAACCGTCCCATGGCAAAAATACCCATACGGTCCGACTGGGTGGACAAATCAAGCCCGACGAACACGCCCGGACGCCCCATCCGCGCAAGCAACGAATCTTCTAATTCCGTGGAAAAACCGCGATCGAGGCCGTCGCTCAGCAGGCGCGTAAAGTGGGTCATCCCCTGCATGGCCTCGCCGTGCGCCCCCGCAAACAACAGATACACCGGGCGGCGCGGCGTCTCAGGAAGGCGCTTCAGGAACCGCGCCAATTCGATAAGTGTTGCGGGGCCCGTGGCTTGTTCAGCGCCGGGCGCGAGCGTCGGCACAACGCTGATGCTGTCGTAATAGGCATGAAAGATGACAGGGGTGGCGTCCGCCCGCGCGCCGTCGTTCAACTTGACAAAAAGGTTATGCGCCGCCACCGGCTGCCAGTCCATTTTACAATACACCCGCGCCGGGGTGGATGCGGCGGCGTTAAGCAGCACATCCAGCGCGGGCTGATCCGCCTCGGTCACATAGAAACGGGGCACATTGGCGGGCACGGTCAGGAACTTCTTGCGCGCCTGCGCGCCGGTGCCCCTGTCCGTGCCGCGAAACAGCGCCGCCTTGCCGCCGAACTCCTGAATGCTCAGCCATTCCGTGTCCGTATCCCAGTCAATGACGACAATGGCGTCATGCAGGGGCAGGCCGTTCATCTCCGCTTCCGTGCCGCGGCCTATGTCCACAAGCGGCCCCGTCAATCCTTCGGGCGGCGTCTGGCTTGTGCGCGCCAAGTTCGGCCACAGCGGGTGGAGCGGGACGCGCACGGCGCCTTCTGCCGTGCGCCCCTCGAGCCATGCGGTTTCCACCACGGGAACCGCCGTCTCAAAGGGTTGTTGTTCCATTTCTGTAATGCCCGCAGACCGGAGTTGTTCTTCAATATAGGCAAGCGCCGCGTCCGCACCGTAGCCGGTCATGCGTGAATCGTGACGGGTCAACGCCTCGATATGCTCCTGTATACGGGAGATGCTGAGGTCTTCCACGCCGGAAAAGTCCGGGATTTGAATCA
Source organism: Candidatus Hydrogenedentota bacterium (assembly GCA_011046175.1). Lineage (GTDB taxonomy): Bacteria > Hydrogenedentota > Hydrogenedentia > Hydrogenedentales > CAITNO01 > SLFT01. The sequence continues at coordinate 8,353 of DSBB01000550.1, forward strand.
CCAGCGGGCTGGGACGCCCCACGTATGCCGCCACGAGGACGGTCAGCGCAACGCAGAGGAGAGCGAAAAATGGCCACAAAAGACGCTTCATGGCTGCGCCTCCGGAACAGGATGGGGACGCACGCCGGAGGACGCAAACACACGGAAACAGAAATTTCGTCCATCATGTCCGTGTTGTCCATAGCGTCCGAGTATTGCCGTGTTCATTCCTACCACCCCCAGAACTGGTACACGCGCATATTGGCGAAAGTGCCGTAAATCATCCACAAACTGCCAACCACGAATTCGCCCAAAACCAGCCCGACAAAAAAAGGCAGCGCCGCGCGGTACATTTTTGCGCCGCCGTAACGGCTGATCAGACTTTTCGCAAGCCATCCAAGAAAGAGAGGAAACCAGAGCCGTTCCATGCTCCATGAAGTGGCGGTGGCATAGCCCACCGGATGCCAGAGCCACCACGTGAATTTCATCCGAAGCGCGCCCAGAATCAGCGCAAACAGCAAGCCAATCCCGGTGGCCGAGGTGGCCGCCAACTGCGGTCGCTGCGGGAACGTAAGCCATGCCGCCATCTTGTTCCAGGCTTCCGCAGAAAAGGCGTCGCCCGCAATGCGGCCGCCATAGCCGTGAATATACAAGGCATGGAGTATTGCCCACAGCGCCGAGGCAAGCCCGACAATGATGGCCACCACCATCGCCTTCATCATGGAACGGGAAAGTATGCGCGTAAGCTGCGCCGCCTTGAAGCCTTCCATGCTGTGCGGCGAGAAATGAGCGCGATAAGCGCGATTAAACCAGAAAAACAAGGTAAACGCGGCAATGTTGCCCGTGCCCAGCGCGCGTGTGCCCAGCGCGTTGTGCATAAGCACATCCGGCCCCATGGCATGCAGGTCGTGGGCGGGCGGGCCGAGTTCGGCGCGCATACGCGCAATGGCTATCGAGTAAAGCAGGAAAATGACGAAGAAAACAATCATCACCCAGAGCGACGCGCCCAACAGCATCCCCTGCGCCAGCAACACGCCGAAACAGGCGGCAAAAAGGATGAATACGGCGCGGTACGACATGGGCTCGCCCGAGGAATCAGCGCCGCCGGGCAACCCCAGTATGGAACGCCCCACCGCGATCAGATGCTGCCGGGACAAATAAATGGCGAGCAGGCCCAGCGCTATATAGCCGCCCGCCGCCTGCTCGTGCATGAAAGGAAAACCGGGCAGGTCATGTATGCCGATGGCGGAAGCCAACACCAGCTGCGCACGATAGAAAATAAAGAAAAACCAGCAGCTGAACGCAAGATCGGCGGGAATGAAGAAGGACAAGCCTATCACAAACGGATACAGGTCTATCCGGGTCATGGCAATGGCGTTCCACGGGCGTTCCACAAAATAGTCCTGGAAAAGAAACGCCTCCACAATGGGGATATGCGGGAAGTTAGGGTTCAGGAAATGAATACCGTTGACAAGGTCAATCGTGCCGCTGATAACGAACGCCAGCCAGAACAATCGGCTTTTCAGAAGCCTGTCCAGTCCGGTCGAAATCATCATCGGAATTTGAATTATGGGAAAACTTAACTTTTCCTTTTCCGTCCAATGCTTCCGAAAAAACAGATTCAAAGACAGCAATGCACCGACCAACGCAATGAGAAACACGCTCCAGAACGCCAGCGGACGCGCCCATGCAAGCAGAATATCGGGGCGATAAAGAGACGCGTTGCCCACTGCAAGCCCATTCATTGCGTCCTTGTTTTCACTCAATACAGCCCATTCCGGAATATGTTCCAGAATCACCACTTCCCAGTTGTTCATGGGATTTGCCGCGTAATTGGGATAGGCAAGCATGGGGATCATGACCTGAAGCAAATCGTGGCTGCAGAATGTGCCCGCAATGGACAACATCATGTAAATGGTCATCATCTCGCCGGGACTCAGCGCCCGTTCCGGCCATTTCTTCTCCACATACAGATTGACCAGACCAATAAGGAACAGCGCGAAGGTAACATGAAAAAAAAGGGAAATGGCCGTTGAATGCCCCGAATACCATATAAGTTCGGATTGTACCACCCACAGCGCCAGCACCGGCATCAGCGCGCAGGCGATTGCCATGGCCCGGACGCTCACAAACTGCGCCGGAAAATCATCCCCGGTCAGCGAAACGCTGGAAACCGGTTTTCCCGCTGATGAGCGGGCGGAGGCCTCGTCCTTCGGGTGTTTACCGGCCAATACGCAATTCTCCCGATGTTTCACGGCATAAACCGTTAATTGAATCGTCTGAATGGCGACGCATGAACACGTTGGGTCCCACCGATATCCGGCTGGCGGCCCCCGCATTTTCCGTACCTGAACTTCCCGACCACTACGTATCCCACGCATGGCGCCATTAAAAAATTATGCATAACCAGCCTGCTGAATGCAACTGCACAGATATATGTTTGTATCTATGTAACATTTTAGCCGTCTGGCGTAAACGTCAATCATCAGTCTGCGTCATTGCGAAGGAGCGCTGCGACTGAAGATATCTCTTAACCCCGGATTTCGGCGGGCTGTCGCCCTTCTCCTATGGATATGGGGGACAGTCACCTATTAAAAATGCTTAATCTATAAATTTTTCGCCATCCTTTATATTCCCGAAAGCGGGTATAGGTATCACTCGTTCCTCATCTTGCCGATCCCGTTTTCTCCCTACATCCTGTAAATCCTGGCCATACTGTCATTACACAAAAAAGTAAACGCCTCCGTTTACCTTCTGCCCGACTATGTTCACCGTTTCACCCGTTGCTATTCAAAGCTGAACACCTACTAGCATGCAAACGCCGTCGGTTATTATACGGAAAGATATATCCCACAAAGGAGAACTGTCATGCAACGCAATAACCGGAACACAGGAACAGACGCAAGCGTAGCGAGGACCGAGCGTAAACGGTTCTGTTTTTGGTTCCGTGAAAACAACAATATATTGTGGCATAATGCAGAAAGACAACAACTTATTGCGCTTTTAAGCACAAAGTACCCAAAAAATAACCTCCAGAAACGTTCAAAAACGTCGAAAAAAGCAAATAAATGATGAAAAAAAAGTGAAAAAACGTCTCAAAAAATAGCGATTTTGCCCTGTTTTTATGCCGGTCACCATACCGGCACGTAACGAGTGACCAGAAAATTAATCAGGGTCGGCACCGAGGGCTTGCCGGCTCGATACGAATTGCATTTCGTAACGCACTTGCTCTTGAAATTGTATTTCGTCTTCCCGCCCTCACGGCCAGGGCAACGCATCAATCTCCAACACGCTGTGGTCGCTGCACTCATAATTCCACGCTGACGAATACCGCCAGTGCTCCGGCAGGTCTACATGCCCCCGACGCACCGATACGATTTTGGAACGAGCCGAAAACCCTAAACTTTCTAAACCCTAAACCCTAAACCCTAATCGCGCCCCGTGGGGGCTGTCTTTGACATTCGCCCGCGCATTCAGACATGATGATAGGGGCATGGCAGCGTAAACACAAGTAAGGATTTATTATGGCAGTAATCAAAGACATGAAAAGCGGCGGCGGCATTCAGGTCATCCCGCTGCATGAGATACAGACGACCATGCTGGAGCGTATGGAGAGCCATGACGACACGGGCGTGGCGGATGCGGTGGATATTC
>DSBB01000309.1 GCA_011046175.1 Candidatus Hydrogenedentota bacterium
GCGGGTCCGGTGTCTTCAGGACGCGACACGAGCAGTTTGGCGTGGCGTCCCTTGATGCTGTCGAGGTTCTCCTCGAACACGCATTTGCCGTGGTGGATCATGGCGACGATGTCGGCGACGCGCTCCACTTCGTCGAGCAGGTGCGACGAGAAGATGACGGTGCGCCCTTCATCGGCGACGGTGCGCACGATGGCTTCGAGGATGTCGCGTCGCGCCGACGGGTCGAGTCCGGACGACGGCTCGTCGAGCAGCAGCAGCGGCGGGCGGTAGGCGAGCGCCACGAGCAGCCCGCACTTGGCGCGTTCGCCGCGGGACAGGGTCTTGATCTTCGCTTCCGGGTCGAGCATGAACTGTTCGCGCAGCGCCTCGGCGTAGGCTTCGTCCCAGCCGGGATAGAACGCCTGGGTGTAGCGCATGATTTCGCGCACGCGCATCCATCCCGGCATGTCGCGGTCTTCGGACAGATAGCCGATGCCCGCGAGCACGGTTACCGGGTCGGCCACGGGACCGCAGCCGAACACGCGCACGCTGCCCGACTGGGCGCGCAGGCTGCCGAGGATGTGTTTGAGCATTGTTGTCTTGCCCGCGCCGTTTTCGCCGACCAGCCCGTAGACCACGCCGCGCGGCACGGTCAGGGAGATGTCGTCCAGGGCGAGTTTCCGCTTGAACTTACGCGAGAGGCCGCGTATTTCAACCACCGTGTTGTTCGTTTTCACTTCCGTCATGTGCCGACTCCTTTTTTTCTTTGAGCAGTTTGTTGTACTCTTCGCGCACCAGCGCGAAGACTTCGTTCAGTTCAAAATCGAGTTGCCGCGCTTCGGCGACGAGCGCCACCACGCGGTCGCCAATCAGGCGTTCGCAGTATTCGCGGGACAGGGGCGTGCCGCGCGTGGAGACAAAGGTTCCCGACCCTTGGCGCGTGGCGAGTACGCCCACCTGCTCCAGTTCGCGGTAGGCGCGCGCCACGGTGTTCGGGTTGATGATGAGTTCCTGGGCGAGTCCGCGCACGGTGGGCAGTTCCTGTCCGGGCTGGAGGCGTCCGGACGCGATCAGATACTTGATCTGGTCCATGATCTGCCGGTATATGGGCTTGCCGTCTTTCGGGTTGATGTGCAGGTTCATAGTGTATCCTTGTGTACTAAGAGTATAATACACTTTGACGCGAAAGTCAAGCGTTTTTTGATGGGCGGGGTTGGAGAAATGTTTTGGGTTTAGGGTTTCGGGTTTTGGTGGTTGGGCGTGTTTTTTCAAGCCCGTGTTTGTCCGTGGTGTCCGCGTTCAGGACAACAGCACCCGTCGTCCCGTTTCCGAGGCTTCGTAGGCGGCGAGCACCATTTCCGCGGCGACGCGCCCGTCGTGGCCGTCGGACGGCAGCGGCGTATCGTTGAGCATGGCGTCCAGCCAGGGGCGCGGCACGGCGCGGATGCGCGCGCCGTGGTCGGGCGGAATGGCGACATCGGCGACGCGCCAGTCTTTCTCGCCGTAGATGAAGTACTTGATGGCGGGCGCGTCGGGATGGCGCGGCGCGCCGCAGGACGGGCCGTCGCCGTAATTCTGGATGAGGCAGCCCTTGTCGCCGTAGATTTCGGTGGTGTTCTCAGCCACCATGACGGTGGAGCTGTTCACGAGAATGCCCATCATGCCGTCCTTGCAGGGACAGTCCCGAACAGAGGGACAGCCCCTGAATCGGTACACCGCCACGCCGTTGTCGTCGGGCGCGCAGGTGGTGAGCACGTTGTCCACCTCGGCGATGACGCTGACGGGCTTCCCGAAAATCCAATGAAACCAGTCGGCGGGATGGGCGGCGTCGTCCATGAACATGCCCATGTTCTTCTCCGCGCTCAAATGCCAGCTGGACGGTCCGTTGATGAAGTCCGGCACAAGGCACACGCCGATACAGTGGCGGCGGCGCGCCAGCCCGATTTTGCCGAGCACACCGGAGTCCACAATTTGCTTGATGCGCTGGTTCGCGGGGTCGCACCGCATTTGAAACGCCAGCGCCAGCCGTATTCCCGCCTCCTCGGCGGCGGCGTTGATGCTGTCGCAGGCGTCCAACGTGAGCGCCATCGGTTTCTGCAGCAGGATATGCTTGCCCGCGCGCGCGGCGGCGACGGCGTGTTCCTCGTGATAACAGGTTTCGCTGCCGATGATGACGGCGTCCACCTCCGGGTCGGCGAGCACTTCGTTCACCGTCGCGCACACGCGCATATTGCACCGTTCGCAAACAGTTCTTGCGCGGTCCGCGTCCGCGTCCCACGCGCAGACCAAACGCGCGTCGTCATACGCGCGCATGACATCCGCGTACGCCTGAACATGACCGTGCGCGAAACTGATGAATCCGACGCCGAGGGGCGATTTCATGGCGTTCATTCCTTCCTTATGTTCGGGCCGTTTCCGACCCGCTTAAACCAATACATTATTTGCCGCCTATCGTACATGCCGCAGCGGCGCAATGCAAGAATTCCCGGCGTTACGCCGCATATCTCGCCAGATTTCCACCATGCGCCCGCATATCAGGACGGCCCGCCACACAGCCGACGGATTGCGGAAACTTCTGTAAATAAAAATTGCATACTGCTACAATACATTTTTCCCGTGATGCGCTGACGAAAGGAGTGCCCATGAACTCAAGAGACCGGGTGATGGCAGTAATCAATCATGAACCTCCGGACCGGATTCCCGTTTACGGCTGGGTGTCGGCGAACCTGACCGACCCCATCACCAACATGTTCGGCTCCGTGGCCGCTTTTGAAGATGCGTATGAATTTGATTTTGCGCATCTTTTTGGCGGTCCCCCGACAATCACGGCGGAGACACTGGAAACGGCCCGCGCCGCCGCCGGCGGTAATGTTGAACCCGCCACCGTCTTGGACATGCCTTTTAGCGACCCGGATGACATGGGCGCTTATGCCGACCTGCGCGCGCAAATCAAACATCACAAGGACGAACGGGAGCGGTTTGTGTATGCGCAGACGCCGGGAATATTCGAGGCGCTCAACGGCGTGTTCGGCATCGAAAACCATCTCATGTATCTCATGATATTCCCTGACGAACTCATGGGGGTATATGAAAGACAGGCGCAGTGGAACCGGCGCTTTGCCATGAACTGCCTCGACCTCGGCGTGGACATGGTACATGTGTCGGACGACTGGGGCGCGCAACACAGTCTCCTGTTCAGCGTGGCGACATGGCGCGAAATGATTTACCCAAACCACAAGATCACCGCCGACGCCGTCAAGCGGCGCGGCGCGTTTCTCAGCCTGCACAGCGACGGCAACGTGAACAGCGTGGTGGACGGCATCCTTGATCTGGGTTACGACGTGGTGCATCCGTGGCAGGAGTCCGCGGGCATGAGTCTTAACCGGTTCCACGACCAGTATCGCGGACGGTTCACCGTCATGGGCGGACTCGACGTGCAGGACACCATCGGCTTCGCCAATTATGACGCCCTCGAACAATCCATCCGCCGTGTGCTCGGCATGTTCAAAGACGGCGGCCTGCTGTACTGCACCACCCACTTCATACAAGACCACTGCACGATGGATGAGCTGGTGTTTGCCTACGACCTTATTTACGACCTAGTGAGGCGGGGGTGACTACGGCATTTTGGCGGTCAACAACGCCATATCAATGAACTGGCCGCCGTGGCTTTGCCATGTGTGGACGGCGATATGGTTTTCCCCTTCCCGTATCGCGGCGCGCACAGCGTCCGTAACGTCCACCCCTTCGTAGGCGTCGTTCCAGCGTTCGCGGCTGAAAATGGTCTTGCCGTTCAGGTACACCGTGGTGTTGTCATCGTAATGAATGACCAGCAACGCCTTGTCAAAAGCCGCGCCGTCATACGAGAAGATGGCGCGCAGCCAGATGTTCTCCGAGCGCCAGGGGGTTTGGATGAAGCGGTTGAAACCGTCCTTGTTGCCGAAGGCGCCTTTGCCTTCGTTCCATCCGGCGGCGTCAAAGTCGGGTTCCATCCAGTTATGGGCGGGCCTTTCCCGCGTATAGCGCCACGCGGCGGCCAAGTCGCCGTCGGGCTGCGCCCCGAGGAGCACCATCCAATTCATTTCCGCGGGCGCCGCTTCGGTGGGCGGATTGCTTTCGTAGGCGGCGGGCTGTATGTTGCTTGCGCGGATGGGGGCAATATCGAATTTCGGTTCGCGTTGATAGGTGTACACCCCGTTCTGTTCCTGTTCGATGTCTGTCAGCTGGGTATAACAAAAACCGAACATATACCGGTTGTCGCGCAACACTTTTGTCAGTCCTTCATAGCGGGCATAAAACGCCTCGACGGACTCTGGCGTGTTGCCATAGCCCCACGCTTTTTCGTCTAGGTTCCAGCCGATGCCGCCGTATTCGCTGATGAAGAACGGCAAATTGCGCGTCTGATTGTCGGCGTAGCGCTGCGGCAGGGGCGACTCGAAACTTTCCGGGGACCAGCGCCTGCCGAATGATTCCGGGTTCTGGTCGTAATCATGCGCGTCGAGCAGCACGGGACTGGGATAGCCGTGCGTCCATCCGCTGGTTTCCAGCACGGGGCGTGAAGGGTCAAGGCGTTTGGTCAGATCAACCACCTTTGCCTGCAGAGGCAGCGCAGCAGGCGGCGTTTCGTTGAAGGGACACCAGCCGATGATAGAAGGATGGTTGTAGTCGCGGTGGACAATCTCCTCCCATTCGGACAGGACGGGTGGGTGCGACGCTTTGTTGGCGTAGTCAAGCCCCCAGTTTGGGAACTCGCCCCATATCAGATAGCCCAGTTTGTCCGCCCAATAGAGAAAACGCGGCTCGAACACCTTTTGATGCAGACGCGCGCCGTTGAATCCGGCAGCCTGCGACAAGAGAATATCACGCTTCAACGCCTCTTCGCTGGGCGCGGTCCATATACCGTCGGAATAAAAGCCCTGGTCCAACACCAGCCGCTGAAAAACCGGTTCGCCGTTGATGAGAATTGCGCGTCCTTTGATTTCCACGGAACGCATGCCGAAATATCCGGACACTGCGTCCACCAGTTTGTCGCCGGACATCAGGTTCAGGGTCAGGTCGTACAGAAACGGGTCGCTGACGCTCCACGGACGCGCGTCGGGGATGGCCAAATCGAAGGCGGCCTCCGCGCCTGCTGCCATGCCGCGAGCTCGGGCGACGGCGTTGCCATCAACACGGGCCGTCGCAACAATGGAAAGTCCCTCTGATGGCCCATTGACAACCACCTGCATCTTTGCCGCGCCCTGTTCCAAATCAGGGGTAACCCTGTACCGTTCAATATAGGTGTTGGGTACGGCCTCCAGCCAAACAGTCTGCCAGAGCCCGTGGTACGCGTGTAATGACAGCCATGGCTTTCCTCCTGGCTGGATTGCTTTCCCAACGCTTGCAGGCCGCTGCGCGTGTCATCAAAGGCGTGAATGACCAGCGTGTTGCTTCCGGGTGTAAGCGCGTTCGTAATATCGAAGGCGAACGCTGCGCTGCCGCCCGTGTGCGCGCCGACACTGACATCGTTCACATACGCCGTAGTGCGCCAGTCACATGCGCCCAGATGCATCCGGATTCTCATACCGGACCACGCTGCGGGCACTTCGACAGCACGCCGGTACCAGACGTTCCGCACAAATCCGCGACGCGCCAGTCCGGATAATTCGCTTTCGCGGCAGAAGGGCACGGTGATTATGTCGGGATAGACGGCGGCGCCGAGAAAAGAGGCGGCATCGTCGTCCGTCTCCAGAAACTCCCACTGCCCGTTCAGGTTCATCCACGCTTCCCGCATCATCTGCGGATTGGGATGTTCCGGTCGTGGGACATCTGCGCCATAGGCGGTCAGCGCCGCCGTTGCCATCATCGCCACACACCAACGGAACGTCAGGGAACGCATCTTATGCTCCTCCTGTGTTTGCGTTGCCATCCGACAGTCCAGTCGGATTAGACGGATCGCACTCCTAAACCCTACGAACGATTAAGCGGGATCATGCGCACGTGATTCTTCTTAATCACCGTAAAATGTCCGGCCCAATCGCTACGACTTTCGATTATCTGCAAAATGTTTTTTGTAAGTTCAACGGAGGAAGGCGCCTCAATACGCAATAAAATGACGCCGCAACTTGCCGGCACCCCCTGGCGCATCGCCAGATGACCAAAGTCCTTGTCGAAAGTCAGGACACTCCTCTGTTCCTGTTGGGCCCGTTCAAGAACCACGGTATCAGGAACTCCGGGCATGTCTTCATGTATCCACGTAACATCATACCCGTGAAGTCGCAATGCGTCCACAGTTTGGCGTGGAATGTTCTGATCCGCCAAGATGCGCATCTTCATGCGTCCACAAGATAGACGCGCTCTTCCTGCAACAGTTCATGGGCGTACGACAGGCAGGCTTGGACATCTTCACGCGCCAGTCCGGGATAATTGCGCAACACTTCTTCTTCAGACCAGCCCTGCGCCAGAAGTCCCACAATAAACTCGACGGACAATCGTGTTCCTCTTATTACGGGCTTGCCCGACAGAATCGCCGGATCAACAATTATGCGGCCTTCCCATGTCATGGTGTTTCCTTTCGTAAAGTAACGATTAGCCGTGTCTTTGACGATATACAGTCTATCACATTACGATTGGCCGCATCAGATTGGAACACACTCCACCGACAAATCAGACGCCCAGTTTGTTCAAGGCGATAAACTCTTCCGGTGTGCGGGTGATGACCGGCGCGTAACCCGGCAGCGGTCGTATCTGCTGGTGATAAGCGTCGAGGAAGCTGAATGCCTGCGGGAAATAGGCTTCTTCCATTTCGGCGGGCGGCACAATCCAGTTGGGCGCGCCGACCACGCACACGGGCGCGTCGAGACAGTCAAAAGCGATCTGGCTGAGCTGCCCCGCAATGGTGTGCAGATAGCTGCCGCGCTCGCAGGCGTCGCTGGCAACAATAATTTTTCCCGTCTTCTTCAACGACGCTACCACGGGTTCGTAGTTGAAAGGCACCAGCGTCTGGCCGTCTATCACTTCCACGGAAACGTCATATTCCTTTTCAAACCGTTTTGCCGCGTCCATGGCGCGGTACAAGGTTGCGCCAAAGGTGAGGATAGTCAGGTCATTGCCTTCCTTCATCACGGCGGGTTCGCCCAGCGGCAGCCGGTAATACGCGGCGGGCACGCCGCCCGGCTGGAATATCTCCACCTGGTTGTACAGACGCTGGCTCTCGAAGAACACGACGGGGTCGTTGCCGCTCATGGCGGTGGCAAGCAATCCTTTTGCCGTGTACGGCGTCGCAGGGAACACTACCTTCAATCCGGGCACATGGGCGCACAGCGCCGTCCAGTCCTGCGAGTGTTGCGCGCCGTATTTCGCGCCCACCGACACCCGCAGCACGATGGGCAGCTTCAACAGCCCGGCGGACATGGCCTGCCACTTCGGCATCTGGTTGAACACCTCATCGCCGGCGCGTCCCATGAAGTCGCAGTACATCAACTCAACCAGCGGACGTCCGCCTTCCATGGCGCAGCCCACCGCCGTTCCCACAATGGCCGCCTCGGAAATGGGCGCGTTGAACAGGCGGTAATAGGGGAGCGCCTCGGTGAGTCCCTGATAGACGGCGAACGCGCCGCCCCAATCGCGGTTTTCTTCGCCGTAAGCGACAACGCGGTGGTCGTTGTAGAAATGATGGATAATGGTTTCAAAAAGCGCTTCGCCGAAGGTAACCGCTTTGGTGGCTTTCAAAGTGGCGCCATCTTCGGCAATGCCGGAGCGGGATTTTTTGGCGATGGCCAACACACGCGGATTCTCTTCGAGCGGTATGGACACGTCTTCCTTGCGTCGTAATCCGGGAAACGTCTCAAGAATTCCGTTGTTGAACATCAACTGCGAAACGCCCTGATGCGGGGTCAACACCATGCGCGGCGACGTTTTTTCACTCACGGCCAATTGACACGCTTTTACAACTTTGCGCTGCGCGTAGACGTGAACTTCATCAAGTTGCGCCCGGGTAATCAGCCCGGCGTTAATCAGTTTGTCGGAGAACTCCACAAGGGGGTCTACGGCGCGCCACATTTCAATTTCTTCGCGCTCGCGGTAGGCGGACTGATCGCTGGGGGAATGTCCCGCCTGCCGGTAGCACAACACATCCAGCAGCACGGGGCCGTCGCCCTTCTTGATGATGGCGAGTTTGCGCTTGTACGCGTCCGCCAGCGCGAGCGGATTGTTGCCGTCCACCACCTCGGCGTGCATGTTGTCGGGATTCACGCCGGCGCCGACGCGCGCCATGAATTCGAAGCCCATAGTCTCGCCGACGGGCTGGCCGCCCATGCCGTAGAAGTTGTCCATAAAGTTGAAGATGAGCGGCAGGCCGCCCTTCATGAATTTCGGCCACAGCGTTTTGAACTGGGCCATGCTGGAAAAACCCAGCGCTTCCCACACGGGGCCGCAGCCCACGGATGCGTCGCCGATGTTGGCCACGCAGACGCCGCCGAGTCCCCCTATTTTCTTGTAGAGCGCCGCGCCGGTGGTAATGTCCGCGCTGCCGCCCACAATCGCGTTCGCCGGGTACACGCCAAAAGGCAGACAAAAGGCGTGCATGGAACCACCCATGCCCCGGCTGAATCCCGTCTCACGCCCGAATATCTCCGCGAGCAGTCCGTACAGCAGGAAGTCTATGCCCAGTTCCTCTTCTTCGCATGTGCTCAAAACAGGCTTCTTCTTCCCTTTGGGCGTAAGATTCACCCCGCGCCAGTCGGGACTGTTCTTCTGGACGATATTCAGGATAAGGCCGTTGAAATAACTTTCCATGATGCCGTTCAAGTCATTGCCTGTCAGGTCTTCCACGGCGCGCAGTCCCTTGGCGATGATTTCGCCGTGGCTGCGGTGACTGCCGAACAGATGGTCGTTGACGCCCAGATGCACGCACTCGCCCACCGCGGCGCCTTCTTGGCCGATGGACAAATGCGCCGGGCCGGCATGGTTGTATTCGATACCCTGATAGGCGCCCAGTTTCTTGATGTTGTCGAGCATGGTCTCGAATTCACGGATAAGCGCCATGTCGCGATAGATGCGCAGGCAACGTTCCGGGGAAATACCCGATTTCGCGGCCAGTTCATCTTCGAGTGGTTTCCTGTACGCGTTGATCGGAATCTTCTTGGGGACGATATAACCGCTCTTACGCACTTTTTCAGGAACAACAATCAGTTTTTTCGTCATTACAAACAGCCTTTACAAGTTATGACAGGGGTTGGGATTCGTTGGGGGTATCGGTATGGGATAGACATGCCCGCAGGGCTTATCAAGCGAAACAATTGTACCACACCGTAAAAGATATCCACGAATCGCCATGCAGCGCAAACAAGCGGCTGACACGCTTCAACCCCGTCAAATTAACTGCAACTCCCGCAAAACAGCATCCAATACATCCAGACTTTTGCCGGTCAACGGCACCAATGGAAGGCGAAGAGTATTTCTGATCATGCCCATGCGCGCCAGCGCCGCTTTAACCGGCATCGGATTTGTTTCTATAAACAAGACTTTGAAGAGACGGGCAAGTTTATAATGTATTGCGCGCGCCTGCGCAAAATCGTCGGCGCCGGCAAGCCGGCATAACGCCGCAACATCAGAGGGCACGATATTCGCCGCCACGGACACCACGCCTTTCGCGCCCACCGATATCATGGGTAATGTCAGACTGTCGTCGCCGGACAATACGGTAATGTCGCAGCGCTCCAATATCTCCGTCACCTGATCAACACTACCGCTTGCTTCCTTGACAGAAACGATATTTGGGATTTTGGCGAGCGTTGCGATGGTGTCCGGCGTCATCTTGATGCCCGTCCGCCCCGGGACATTGTACAACATAATCGGAATATCCACCGCATCGGCAATAGTGGTGTAATGCGCAATCTGTCCGGCGGGCGTGGGTTTGTTGTAATAAGGGGTGATAAGCAACGCGCCGTTGCAGCCGACCTCTTTGGCGTAGCGCGTCAACTCGAGCGCTTCCGCCGTATTATTGGAACCCGTGCCCGCAACAACAGGCACGCGTCCGGCAACACGCTCTACGGCGAAACGGATGCACCCTTTTTGTTCCGCATGAGATAACGTCGCCGCCTCGCCTGTGCAGCCACAGGGCACCAACCCGTCCGTACCGTTCTCCAGATGAAAATCTATCAACCGCCCGTACGCGTCGAAATCCACTTCGAGTTTATCGGTAAAAGGCGTTACCAACGCCACATAAGAACCTTCAAAATTCATGGGCTTCTCCAGAAGTTGTAACAGCCGTCAATCAAAGGGGATGTCTTCGCCTTCTTCTTCATAAGGCTCATCGTAAACAGGGTCATAATTGGACTGCATGGCAACAACATTGCTTGGCGACTCAGCCTTTCCTTCCCCGGCGCCTCTGGCGTCCACATCCCTGAATCGCTGAATATTTGTCTGAAACAGCAAATCAAAGCGCCCGGTGGGGCCATTACGCTGCTTGGCGATATTGGCGACGATAATGTTCTCCCTGCCTTCCCGTTCCGCGGCAGGAAGCCGCGACAGGATAATCACGACATCCGCATCCTGCTCAATCGCGCCCGACTCGCGCAAATGCGACAGTTTCGGCATACCCCGGTCGTCCTTCTCCGCCTCGCGGCTCAACTGGGACAAGGTCATCACCGGAACGCGCAACTCGCGGGCAAGACCCTTGATAGCGCGTGAAATTTCTGAAATTTCATTTTGCCGGTTTTCCGACCGCCCGGAAGTGTGCATCAACTGCATATAATCAATGATAATCAAATCAATCGAGTCCTGCGCTGACTGGCGACGCGCTTTGGACCGCAATTCCAGCGGCGTCAACCCCGCGGATTCGTCAATGTAGATTCTGGCGTTGTCCAGTTTCGCCGCCGCCTCCTGAATTTTTGGAAATTCCGCGTCCGCGAGAAAGCCCTTTCGCAGCCGGTCTGAATCAACGCCGCCCACGAGGCAAAGCAACCGCTGCACCAGCTGCTCTTTGGCCATTTCAAGACTGAACAGCAATACGCTCTTGTTTTCACGGGTCGCCGCGTTTGCGGCGATATTCAAGGCAAAAGCAGTCTTGCCCACAGAGGGCCGCGCTGCAAGGACAATCATATCAGACGGCTGCAAACCGGACAGTTTGATGTCCATCTCGTGAAAGCCCGTCTTCAGACCGGTAACGCCGTCCCCCGCCTTTATCTGCTGCTCGATGCGCTTTATGCCTTCCTCAAGCAATTCGGACACGGCATAAACGCGATTCATCTGGCGTTGCTCATTGAGCGCGAATATCTCTTTTTCCGCCCCGTCAAGCAACTCCTCCACTTCCTCGTGACCGCGATAGGCGTCCGCAGTTATTCTGGCGCAGGAATCAATCAGACGGCGGCGCAACGACTTTTCAAGGACTATCTGGGCGTAATACTCCACATTGGCCGAAGTGGGCACCGCGGCGATGAGTTCCATAAGATAGGCTTCGCCGCCGACCGTTTCAAGCGTCTCCCTGCGGGTCAGTTCGTCCAGCAGCACAATCCTGTCCAACGGCTTGTTTTCGTTGAACAAACCAACCAACGCGTCATAGAGCGCCTGATGCGCCTGCACAAAGAATACGTCGTGTTCGCCATGACGCAGTATTTCCACCGCCGCGCCAATGGCTTCGGAACGCATCAACATCGCCCCCAACACCGAGCGTTCCGCTTCAATGTCTTGAGGCGGCATACGGTCATAGAGATTTGCGGGGGCGGCGCCCCCGGATCGGGGTTCCGGCCGCGTTGCCATATTACTCCCTGAATGCAGCGTCTGAAGCTTCGGCGGCTGCCAGTTCTTCATCTATTTCGGCGGTGCTTACTTCATCATGCAATCCGGTAACCCACACCTTGACAGATGATTCAATACCCGACAGCAGCCGCACCTTGACTGTAAAGATACCAAGCGATTTGATGGGTTCTTCAAGAATAATCTGTTTGCGGGTGATCTCAAACCC
>DSBB01000063.1 GCA_011046175.1 Candidatus Hydrogenedentota bacterium
ACGTTATCCTCATATCTGCGTCGAAACTCCAGGAAGCCAAAGGGGAACGCCGTGACAAGATCACACGGCGGCAAACGATATGCGCCTCTTTTTTGAAAGCAATAGGTCGCCGCCGCAGACGCCTCATGTCCCGCCGGCACGTACATCACATAACCGCCCGGCGCGCCCGCCGATTCGATTCGCAATGACAATGCAGGAACAAGGCGTTTATGGTTTTCGATTCGGACGGTGTACGCAAACGGTTCCCCGCGAAAGACCGCGTGCGGCGCCTCCCGCCGCACAGCCAGGCGCCGTAACGACCATCGCGCCGCGGGCAGCGAAAGAAACAGCATGCCAAAAACGCCGGCAAACACGATATAGAGCAGGTTTTCTCCGGTGTTCATGGCGGATAACACCAGCAACACAAATATCAACAACATCACAAGGCCGGGGAGGGTGATTCGCCCCAGCAGCGCTTTGCCGTAATTCGGGTTCATGATTACACGGGCACCTTGATTCCGGCGACAATCTCACGGATAATGCGTTCGCGCTCGCGCGCGGCGGCGGCCAAGTCGGCGCCGCGCGATTTCACCAGGATGCGATGGGCGAGAGTGGGAACGGCAAGCGCCTTGACGTCGTCAGGGGTGACGAAATCACGCTCCTCGACCATGGCGCGCGCCTGACTCGACTCGTACAGCGCTTGAGCGCCGCGCGGACTCGCGCCCAGACGCACCTGTTCGTGCTCGCGCGTGGCGCGGACGATTTGCAGGACGTACCGCTCGACGGTGGGTTCCACCTTAACATTGCCCACCTCCGCCTGGATGTCCAGCAGTTGGGCTGCGGTCAAGGCGGGCTTCAGCGCGGCAATTGCGTCAAGCGGGTTATGACGGCGCATAATGCGCATTTCATCCGCTTCCGGCGGATAGCCGATATCCACGCGCAGCAGGAATCGGTCAAGTTGCGATTCCGGCAGCACGTACGTTCCCTCGTATTCGATGGGGTTTTGGGTTGCAATGACCATAAAAGGCCTGGGAAGATTGCGCGTAACTCCGTCTGCCGAAACCGTGTATTCGCTCATGGCTTCCAGAAGCGCGCTTTGCGTCTTTGGAGGCGTTCGGTTAATTTCGTCTGCGAGCACCACGCTTGCGAAGATGGGCCCCGGACGAAACTCGAATTCGTTTTTTTGGGGATTGAGGATCGAAACGCCCAGCACGTCCGACGGCAGCATGTCGCTGGTGAACTGGATGCGCGTAAAGGAACAGTCTATCGAGCGCGCAAGGCTCTGCGCAAGAGTCGTCTTGCCAATGCCGGGCACGTCTTCGATAAGCAGGTGTCCGCGCGCGAGCAATCCGACCACGCATAACTTCACCACTTCGCGTTTGCCAAACATGACCTGCTCGACGTTGTTGATAAGCCGCGATATCCCGGCGATGCTTTCCTGACGCATTCGTGTCCTTTCGCTTAATAATGTTACAGAACCTGTCCTCGCGGCTTTTTGTTGATTAGCGCGGCAGAACAGGCATGAACGGATTACCTGTCCGGTGACGACAACTCCATCCGTTAACCGCAAACAATGCAATCCATGGCAACACACGTTTTTTCCATCTACGATGTAACAAACGTCCTCACATGGTTATTTCTGAGTTACAACCACCGTTCGAACCATTCATCGGCGATTTCAAGGGTTTCCGGCGTGACGGTATGACCATCATGATGGGTGAAATGATCGAGCGCGCCGGGCGCGCCCAGCAATTTATATACTTTTGAGGCCAAGGCAACCGCCTTCTGACAGCTCTTGGGATTGTCATGCAGCGCGTTCGACACCGATGTGATCACCTGCACAGGCGTGGGAGCGGCCAGCGCAAGGATATGCTCCCAATCAAAGGGGAATTTGCCTGTTTTGGCCGCGCGCGCCAGATCGGGAAACAGCACCATTTTCTCTTGGCCGGGCCACATCCCCGCATGTTTGTCCGTGGCAAGCCGCGTAAAACCGCAGCTTGCCACGCATGCCTGCACCCGGTTGTCATGGCAGGCGAGCAACAGCGCGTTCAATCCGCCCAACCCGTGACCTATCACGCCTATGCGCGTTGCGTCCACCCGCTTGATTTCCTCAAAAACATCCAATGCGCGGCTGTGATCCGCCAGCATCTTTCCGGCAAAGGAAATATCCCTGTTTTCCTTGTAAAACCCATCCGTGTTGTACGGTTCCTGCCTGGGGTTGGCGCGTCTGCCCACGCCGGGTATGTCAATCGCCAGCGTAACATAACCGAGTTCGGCGTAATGTTGCGCAAACGCGAAACGGGGATTGTCTTCAAGGCCGGCCGGTTCGTCCTTCCCGTAAACAGTCTCATGATGGCAACAGAGGATGGCGGGCGCCTCATCGCGGCCTTCCGGGATAAAAAGCCAGCCGCTGACCATTTCCACTTCGTTCAGAAAAAAGATTATCTGGCGTCGCGTAACGCCATGCACGTCGTTTTCCTCCTGCGCGCGAATTTGCAGGTCCACCTCCTCATATTTGGGCGCGCGCACAATTTTGTTGAACGCATCCTCGATTTCTCTGCGGGTGTCCGGCCATCCTGTTAAACTTGCTACCTTTGTTAAGTCCACCATAATTCCGTCTTTTCTTTTCTGCTTGATCGCTTCGGAGGCGCGCGGGTTGGGCGCGCGTCCTGTTACATGATAAAATCCCGGGTGCGTCGCGCGCTCGTTTTGGAACAACGTGCTTCAAGAACGCGCGATACTATCTTCTTTGCCTAACATACTGCCATGAATAGAGGGGACGTTACAATGTCAACCTGCATGTTACCGGAGAGGCGGCGATGACAAAAGAGACCAAAAGGGATCAGAACGATCTGCGCGGGCGACACAAACGGCTGTGCGAGGAGATAGAAGAGCACAACAGACGGTATTACCTTGAGGCCGCGCCGGCCATAAGCGATGGGGAATATGACGCGTTAATGCGCGAGCTTATCGAGATCGAAACGGCCTGTCCCGAATTGGTTTCCCCTGAGTCGCCCTCGCAGCGCGTGGGCGGGGCGCCGTCGGAAGGATTCGCCACGGCGCGCCATCAAATCCCGATGCTCTCGATAGACAACACCTATAACGAGGCGGAGTTGCGCAACTTTGACGCGCGGGTGCGGCGCGCGCTCGCGGGCAAGCAGCCGCGGTATGTGGTGGAGTTGAAGATAGACGGGGTGTCCGTAAGTCTGCGTTACGAGGAAGGCCGTCTTGTCCGTGCCGCCACCAGGGGCGACGGCCAACAGGGGGACGACATCACGGCAAATGCGCGCACCATCCGCTCGCTGCCGCTGCGGCTGCGAAACATTGCGTCGGATAAAAACGCCGCGGACAACGAACTGTTCGGTAATCACGAAGACGCGCCGCCAAATCCTCTGGAAGTGCGCGGAGAAGTCTTCATGAAGGTGTCGGAACTGGAACGCATCAACCGCGACCGCGAGGCGCAGGGACTGGAACCGTATCGCAACCCGCGCAACACCACGGCGGGCACGCTTAAACTTCTGGACCCGAAGCAAGTCGCAAAAAGACGGTTGGACGTGTTCTTGTACGACATGGTCGAGGGGGTTCCCGCCCATGTTTCCACCCACTATGAACTACTCGCTCTACTGCGAAGCATGGGATTCCCCGTGAATCCCCACCACGCGCGTTGCGATTCCATTGAAGACGTGCTTGCGGTGTGCGGGCAATGGCGGCAAAAGCGGCACGCGCTGGATTATGAAACGGACGGCATGGTCATCAAGGTGGACGCCTTGGAACAGCGCCGCGAGTTGGGCGCAACATCCAAGGCGCCGCGGTGGGTCATTGCCTATAAGTTTCCCGCGGAAACGGCGCGGACGCGGCTGCGCGACATTACCGTGCAGGTGGGCAAATCGGGCGCGCTTACACCGGTGGCGGAACTGGAGCCCGTAAAACTGGCGGGCACCATTGTCAAGCGCGCTACGCTACACAATTTTGAAGAGGTGATGCGCAAGGATTTTCGCGTGGGCGACCTGGTGGAAGTGCAAAAAGCCGGAGAAATCATTCCGAATGTTATCCGCGTTATACCCGAGGCGCGGCCGGACGCTGCGCCGCCCACCATGCCGCCCGCAAAGTGTCCCGCCTGCGGAAGCGAAGCGCATCGCGACCCGGAGGGCGTGTTCTACCGCTGTTTGAATGCGGCATGTCCAGCCCAGGTGAAGGAGCGGTTGGAACATTTCGCAAGCCGCGCCGCAATGAATATTGAAGGGCTTGGTCCGGCGCTGATTGAACAGATGGTGGGTCGCAATCTGGCCAAAGACCCGGCGGACCTGTACGCATTGGACGCCGCAACGCTGGGCGGACTCGAGCGCATGGCTGAAAAATCAGCGCGCAATATCATTGAGGCCATAGACAAGTCGCGGCAACAACCGCTGCACCGGCTGCTGCTCGGGTTGGGCATTCGCCATGTGGGCGCGCGCACCGCTGCATTGCTGGCCGCCAAGTTTGGTACAATGGACGCATTGATGCGAGCGACCATTGAAGAGCTCACGGATGTGGAAGATGTCGGCGATGTAGTGGCGGCGGGCATACGCGATTTCTTTGATGTGGCGGAAAACCGCGCGCTCGTGGAACGGCTCCGCAGCGCGGGGCTGGATTTCAAGGCCGAAAATACGTTGGCCGCGAAAGAAGACGCGCCGCTTCATGGCTTGACCTTTGTCGTAACGGGAGCGCTGGAGAGTTGTACCCGCGACGAAATGCATGAGCGCATTCAACGACTGGGCGGGCGGTTTGCCACAAGCGTGAGCAAAAAAACGGATTATGTGATTGCCGGCGCAAACGCCGGATCAAAACGCGACAAGGCGGAAAGCCTGGGCGTGAAGATTTTAACCGAAAAGGAATTTCAGACGCTGGTGGACTCGCTGACAGGAAACAACCATGAGTGACACGCGCCTAAAGGCGCCGGATAAACTGAACGGCGAAACGGGAGCGCGGCTTTTCGATGAGGCGCGCCGCATTTGCCGCAAAGACATAAAGACGCTCATCCTTGACCTTTCGCAGACCCGCGACATGGACTCCCTGGGCGGCGCATGGTTGCTGAAGATCGCCGAATACGCTCGCCGCAGGGGGGGGGAGTTCAAGTGGGAAGGGCAACCCGAGGCGATTGCAGACTTCATGGCAATGCTTGCGCCCGCGCTGAAAATGAAACCGCGTCCGGCGCGAAAAGAACCGGGGATGTTTGAAAGTCTCAGCGACGCGCTCACCGGCGCCGCCTGCGAATTTGCCGAATTTTTGAACCTCTGTGTGGACGCCATCTACTGGACCGCTGTGGCGCCCTTTGAAGGCAAGGGCTTCCGGTTTGACGCCTTTTTGGACGAAGCCCACGAAATGGGGGTTCGCGCCATACGTATTGTATGTCTTATGAATTTTCTGCTCGGCCTTATCATCGCCATGCTCTCCGCCAAACAGGTCGAGGCATTCGGCATGCAGATTTACGTGGCAAATCTCATCATGATCGGGTTCGCGCGCGAACTCGCCGCCATCATGACCGCCACGGTCGTCTCGGCGCGCACCGGCGCCGCCATTGCCGCCGAACTCGCCACCATGAAGGTGCAGGAGGAGATAGACGCGTTGCGCGGCATGGGCATAAACGTGGCGCAATACCTGATTGCCCCCAAACTTCTCGCGCTGCTTGTCGTATTGCCGTGCCTTGTCACGCTCGGGCTTATCTCCGGACTTGCCGGCGGCGCCGTTTGGGGCGTCTTCGTGCTGGGATTCCGCCCGTCAATATGGTATCAACAGACCCTTGGCGCCGCATACATGGACGACATCATACAGGGCATGTTGAAAACCGTCTTCTTCGCCATTGCCATTGCGTTGATCGGCTGCCACAACGGACTGCGGGTCGCAGGGGGATCGCGGGGCGTGGGACTTATGACCACCCGCGCGGTGGTCATGGACATTTTCATGCTGATTTGCATAGACATCGTATTTGCCGCCATTTTCTATTATTTGCTCGGATAAGAACCTCATGGAAGACATCATCATAAAAGTAACCGACCTTGTGGCGCATTACGGCGACTTCAAGGTGCTCGACGGCGTATCGTTCGAGGTGCGCCGCGGCGAGATATTCATGATCGTGGGCGGCAGCGGCTGCGGCAAAAGCACACTGCTGAAGCACCTGTGCGGGCTGATGCGCCCCACAAGCGGCGAAATCCTCTTCCAAGGGAAAAATGTCGCCGCCATGGACGAGGATGAACTGGCGGAGATGCAGCATACAATCGGCATCGCATTCCAGTCGAGCGGCCTGTTCAATTCCATGACGGTCGGCGACAATGTCGCCATGCCCATGCGCGAATTCGGCAATGTGGATGAAGCGTTGATTGACAACCTGGTGCGGTTCAAACTGAGTCTTGTCGGCCTTGCGGCGGCGCAGTATCTTATGCCCGGCGAATTGTCGGGCGGCATGCGCAAACGCGCCGGGCTGGCGCGCGCCATTGCGCTGGACCCCGCATTGGTCTATTTCGATGAGCCGTCCGCCGGACTTGATCCCATCATCGCCGCGGGCCTGGACGAAATGATTTTAAAACTGAAACGCATGTTAAAGACAACCTTTGTTATTGTTACCCATGAACTGGAGTCCATAAGATTGGTGGCGGACCGCGTTCTCATGCTCGACAAGGGCAAGGTGGTTTTCTGCGGCGCCCTTGACGAGGCCATGACCGCGCCCATCGAGAGGCTGCGCCAGTTTTTCGACCGGCGGCCCGATGAATACATTACGTAACACATTATGAGATAGAATATGTAAGCGCCGTTGCGTTTGCTCGTTTTCGTTCAATCTGCGAACGGGCCGGGGAACACTATCAGAAAGGAACCGATGCGGTGGCAACGCGAAAGCAAAAATTCAAGGTCGGCGTTTTCCTGCTGGCGTGCATATCGTTCATGACGGCGGCAACGCTGGTCATCACGGGCATTTATCAGGACCCGGGCGCGCATTATTGGCTTGAATTTGACGAATCCATACTGGGCCTGTATGAAGGCGGCATGGTCGAGTATCTCGGCGTGCCCGTGGGCAAGGTGCGCGAAATCTATGTGACGGAAGGCCAGTATGCCCATGTGGACATTGTCATTGACCCCAACAAGGTCACGCTGCATGAAGGGGTCGAGGGGCAGCTGGTTATTTTCAGCATTGCGGCGGGCACAATGGCCATATCGCTCAGCGGCGGCAATCCGGAACTGCCCAAACTCGAGGAATACACCCAAATACCGACAAAACCAAGCACCATCGAAGCGTTCAGCTCACAAATGACCAAAATCCTCGAGGATGTCGCCGACATTGCCGAAAATATCAGCGGACAAATAGCGAATCTCGACGAGACCGCCATCAGCGATATTGTGCATCAGGCGCGGAACCTGCTGAATCGGGGAGAAACCTTTGTGGACGATACGAACGCCCTCGTACAGGAAACCACCGAGGCGGTAAAGGACGTCCGCGAACATGCCGACACTCTCTTTGACGCGATCCAGGAACACAGCCAAGATTTGAAACGGCTGACCGCAAAATTGGAAAAACTCATTGACGTTACAACGGAACGGGCGGAAACGCTCGATATAGAACAACTCCAGAGACAGTTCGGCGATTTGCTGAAGGAGGTTACCGCCGTCGCGGCGCAGGTGGATGAAACCGTCGCCAATATGGATGTCATAGCAACCGACGTCATACATCAGGCCGACAATGTTGAATTTAATCTACGCCGCACCATGACGGAGATGCGGGACGCCTTCGAGAGCATCCGCATGTTGGTGAACAATCTGAAAGACGACCCCTCCGCATTGTTGCGCGGCCCTGGGCGCGTGCGGGAATAAGGAAGACTGGAACCATGATGATAGGACGCTGCTTTTGTTGCATTGTTTTGCTGCTGCTGACGGCGGGATGTCTGACTGCGCCGGATATCGAGAAAACACGGCTTTATATGTTGCAGCCGGATATCAACGTCCCCACGGCGGCGCCTCTCGAACTTACCCTCGGGGTGCGGCCCCTCTTTGCCGCACGTCCTTATGGCCTGCCCATGACGTTTCTTGACGCCAACCAGCAACTGGGCTACAGGACTAAGGAAGAATGGGCCGAACCGCCTGCAGACACGGTTACCAGGGCGTTGACCGACGCGCTGGCGGCCACAAAGCGCTTCAAGGATGTGGGTAACGCCTCGGACATGGCAAGGCCGGAACTTCTGCTCACGGGCGAGCTGCGAAAGTTTTATGAGAACCGCGCCGTTGAACCAAGGCGGGCGGAAGTGGAGGTGCGTCTGGAATTGCGCTTCTCCCGCGCCCCCGGCGCCTACTGGGCGCAGACGCTCAGCGAAACCGTGGCCATCCAAGCCGACGACGCCCCCGCATTTGCCGCGGCCATGAATGAGGCTGTTGCGTGTCTCGTGGTTCGCGCGGCGGATGCCATCGCCGCTGTAGACCCGCCGGACATGAATGACGGCGCGTTGACAGGGCAAAAACGCTGACAGCCGACATGGGGGAAGACTGATAACACGCCGCTCATGCCCCTGCATGGGTCGCATCACTTTTCGCTTGCTCATGCGCAATGCGCCATTTCTTCGGTCCCTGTCCGCATCGAGTGAATAGGCGGCATACAACGGCTTGTTGCTCCACAACCCGCGACAGACTAACAACTTAACGCCATAATGCGCACAATGCGAATAACCACCGTAACGGCGCATTTGAAAAAGGGCTTGATTTTTCACGTGAAAGCAGGCATAATTCTATATGTTGTGCTGTTCGCTCAATTGTACGCAAAATAGTGGGTCAGAAGACTGCCATTGAGGACTGCGCAGAAAAGGCTGTACGGGACGGCTAACATTTTCTTAATTGAAGGAATTATGCGTGAAATCAGTAGAACCAAAAGTTTTTCTCATAGGCGAAACGCGGCTTGTTGAGGATGGCCTGCAATCCTATTTGAACCATGCAGGTGTTCCTGGATGGAAAAGCGACGCGCCCAGCGACAGCGAGTTGTTGATTGAGGTCATGGGGCGCTTGTGCTACCGCAGTTTCGAGCCGGGACTGAATCCGAACGTTACCCGCGTGCGCGAGGGCAACGCGCCCTATCTTGCGAACATCGTGCAGGTGGGACACGGCAGCGTGCTAGAACATGCCGCGC
Organism: Candidatus Hydrogenedentota bacterium; assembly: GCA_011046175.1. GTDB lineage: Bacteria > Hydrogenedentota > Hydrogenedentia > Hydrogenedentales > CAITNO01 > SLFT01. Next base: position 9,119 of record DSBB01000063.1, read on the forward strand.
TGAATTTTATCTTCGCCGACGTGAGCCGCGTGGTCACGCACGAGCTGGTGCGGCATCGCGCAGGCACCTCCATCTCGCAGGAGTCGCTGCGTTTCGTGCGGCTGGACGCGCTGTCCGCGTATGTGCCGCTGCATATCCGCGAGAGCGAAACGGGCATGGAAATTTTCGCGCGCACCTTCGAGCAGTTGGAAACCATCCAGCGCGAGTTGGCGCAATTATACGACATAGACGACGCAAAGGACTTTTCGGAGAAAAAGAAACTGACCTCGGCGTTCCGGCGCATGGCGCCCATCGGCGTGGCGACGACCATCGGCTGGTCGTGCAACTTCCGCGCGCTGCGCCATGTCATCGAGATGCGCACCGACCCGCACGCCGAAGAGGAAATCCGCCTGTTGTTTGGTCAGGTGTATCATATCGCAAAAGACCGCCACCCGAATCTGTTCGCTGATTACGAAGAGGAGGAGGTGGACGGGCTGCCGTGGGTGAAGACAGTCCACGGGAAGGTATAGGCGCTTGAGCAGGTGTCACTATAAACCGGCAACATTTTGTATGGGACTTATGAGACTTATGGGACAACGATATTTTCCGGCATTCGACGGATGACGCGCCACATGACTCCCATAACTCCCATATTTCCCAACCGTCAATTGCCGTATTCGTCGGATTCAATCATGGATTGCGGGCAACGCCCGCGTTAGTGTGCAACAAGGGAGTATGCGTCATGTTCGTGGTACGTGAACGGTTCAAACTCGACGAGCGTTTTTTGGAACAATACAAACACCGGCAGCCGGAGTGGGGGCCGCTGGGATACATCACCTACAAGCGCACCTATGCGCGGGTGGTCGCGGACGACCCGCACGGGCGTACCGAAGAGTATTGGGAAACCCTGCGGCGCGTGGTCGAGGGATGCTATACCATCCAATGGAATCATTGCCAGAGTCTGAAACTGCCGTGGAAGCGCGAGAAGGCGCAGCGCTCCGCCCAGGAGATGTTCCGGCTCATGTGGAATTTCCGGTTCCTGCCGCCTGGGCGCGGCCTGTGGATGATGGGCACGGACTACATTTATGAACGGGGCAGCGCGCCGCTGAACAACTGCGCTTTTGTGTCCACCGACGAGATAGACAACGACTTTGCGGAACCGTTCTGCTTCCTTATGGACTTGTCCATGCTGGGCACGGGCGTGGCGTTTGACACCAAGGGCGCGGGACTGGTCACCATCAGCAAACCCCAGATCGGCGGGTACACCCATGTGGTGGAAGACTCGAAGGAAGGCTGGACCGATCTGGTGCGCGCCATCCTGAACGCCTACGTGGGCAGGGGCAAACGCCCCGTCGAGGTGGACTACTCGCGGATACGCCCGCAGGGCGCGCCCATCAAGACCTTCGGCGGCATCGCGCCGGGGCCGGGGCCGCTCAAGGAATGCATCGCGAACATAGACAAAATCCTCGCGCCCCGCGACGGGCATCCGATTTCCTCGTCGGACATCACCGACCTGATGAACGTCATCGGCAAGTGCGTGGTGTCCGGCGGCGTGCGTCGCACCGCCGAACTCGCCCTGGGCGATCCGGACGACGAAGAGTACCTGCAACTGAAGGACGAAAAGAAGCACAAGGAGGAATTGATGGCGTGGCGCTGGGCGTCCAACAACAGCATCATCGCCAAAGAGGGCATGAACTACATGGGCGCGGGCACACAGACCGCGTCCAACGGCGAACCGGGTTATTTCTGGCTCGAGAACGCCCGCGCCTACGGACGCCTGAAGGACGGCGCCACTTTTGTGGACGCGAAGGTGGCGGGAACCAATCCCTGCGCCGAGCAAAGTTTGGAGTCTTACGAGATTTGCAACCTGGTCGAGACTTTCCCGTCCCGCCACGAGACCCTCGAAGAATACCTGCGCACACTCAAGTTCGCCTACCTCTACGCCAAGACCGTAACACTCATTCCCACGCATAACGAGCGCACCAACGCCATCATGCTGCGCAACCGCCGCATCGGCCTGTCCCAGTCGGGCATCGTCGAAAGCTTCGCGCGCCATGGGCGCCGCGAGCATTTCCGCTGGTGCGACGAGGGCTACAAATACATCTGCAAACTGGACCGGCTCTATTCGCAGTGGCTGTGTGTGCCCGAGAGCATCAAGAAAACCAGCATCAAGCCCAGCGGCACCGTATCGCTGCTGCCGGGCGTGACGCCGGGCATCCATTACCCGCACAGCCAGTTCTACTGGCGCACCATCCGCCTCGACAAGACCAGTCCGCTCATCGAACCCATCCGCAACGCCGGATACCGCCTCGAAGAATCCGTCTACGGCGACAATACGCTCGTCGCCTACTTCCCCGTGAAGGAGAAATTTTTCCTGCGCAGCAAAAAAGACGTGTCCGTGTGGGAGCAGGTCGAGAACGTCGCCCAGATGCAATACTACTGGGCGGACAACCAAGTCAGCGCCACCATCACCTTCAAACAAGACGAGGCGCAGGACATCCCTTACATCCTCGAGCTCTACGAAACACGGCTGAAGTCCATCAGCTTCCTGCCGCTCAAGGAACACAACTATCCCCAGGCGCCGTATCAGGAAATCAACCAAGACATCTACGTCTACGCCGTCAGCAAACTCAAGCCGGTAAACTTCCAGCACGTCAACACCGACGAAGCGCAGGACCTCTACTGCGACGGCGACAAGTGCGAGATCATCATCACCGAGAAACTGCCTGAACAGCAGGAAGTCCCCTTCGACGCGGATGCCGACGAAACGGCGCTGCCCGACGAAGAAGAAGTC
>DSBB01000062.1 GCA_011046175.1 Candidatus Hydrogenedentota bacterium
CTCCAGCACCAGCACGCTGTCGCGTCCCAGCGCTTTCGTCAACAAACCCGCCGCGCACAATCCCGACACCCCCCCGCCTATTATCAAAACTTCCGTATCAAAATGCATGGAGATTTCCGTTCTAAAAAATAGTGGCAGTTACTAACTTGCGGTGTTTTCGTGGTATAGTATGCTGAAAATGAATCTTCATAACAATGTTACAAGGAGAAGTGTTATGAATTTAGCGCGAATTATCGCAATCCTTTCAATTTCTGTTGCGGTTGGAATGCCTGTTTCAGCGGAAACCGCCGCCGAACCTGACTCTGCGTCCGAATCCTCCGACGCGGCGGAGACGGCGGAGACGCCTGTTTTGCTGCTGGCGGGCATGACTGTGGATGCCATGCTGAAGTCGGTGAATGCGCCCTCCCGAGAAACCTATCGCGGCGTAGTCGCTGATATCATCACCGGCGACATGCTTATTATGGAACGGAACGGCGCAACCATGAAAGTGCGGTTATACGGGGTGGACTGTCCGGAACCGGGACAGCCGTTTCATGAGGAAGCCAAACAGTACGTTTCGGAAAAGTTCAAGGGTCAGACCGTCAATGTCAGCGTATTTGCCATTGATTCCCAGCAAAACCCGGTGGCGCTGGTATTCAATACAAACGGCGAAAGCCTGAGCCATCTTCTTGTGGCGGAAGGCATGGGCTGGTGGGATCGGCGCAACGCGTCAAAGGACGCGCTGCTGCGCCGGCTGAATGCGGAAGCGATCACCAACGGCGTGGGGCTGTATTCCGATGCGACGGCGCTTGCCCCGTGGGACTACCGGGACAGCCGCGGCATGGCTCAATTTACCTATACGCTTGTCGAGGAAAATGCGCCGCAACCGCCACCGGCGCGCGCGCCCGAGAAGCCCGCGCAGCAAGAGACGCGTTCCATCAGCGCAAAGGGAACCATGACAGAGAATCTGCCCAGACGGCAGGTAAGCATTCCAAAGGGCGTTGAAAAAGACATCAACGTCATGGACTTGATGGGGAAGCATCAACCGTATATTGCCGAGGATGACGCCGGCAATCCGCTCGGGCTTACCGCGACCAATATCAGTCAGATTCCGTTCGCGGCGGAATTCGGCCTGCGTGACGGCGACATCATAAGCAACGTCAACGGAATACCGGTGCAAAGCATACCGCAGATTATGCAAATGGCGCCGCAGTTTGAAGGGGTCAAACAGTTCAACGTGGAAATTATACGTAACGGACAGCGAACTACCATCCCCATCACCATCAATTAGCCGGTGTGGATGGTGATGGTTTCGACCCCTGTTGTTCCGCGGCGTTTCGTTCGCCGCGTTATTTCGTAAAACGTGACTTTTTGATGCAACAATTCCGCGCCGGTTTCTGCGGCGCATGAGGTCATACATTCATGAACAAACAAGCAACGGTTATTGAAGACGAAAAGCGCATTGCGCTGCACACGCTGCGCCATTCACTTTCCCATATTATGGCCGCGGCGGTGCGCCGGCTGCGTCCGGACGCGAAGCTGGCCTTCGGTCCGCCCGTTGAAAACGGCTTCTACTACGACTTTGATTTTGCGGGCAATCCCATCGGCGAGGGCGAATTGCAGCAAGTGGAACAGGTCATGCGCTCCATTATCAAGGCGCGCGAGCCTTTCACGCGCGAAGAGAAGCCTTGCGACGCTGCGCTGCGTTATTTGGAGGAGCAGGGCGAAGTGTACAAACTTGAGTATGCCAAAGAGCTTATGGAACAAGGCAAGGCGGCAAACGGCATGCTCTCGTTTTACACCAGCGGCGATTTTACCGACATGTGCGAAGGGCCACATTTGGAACACACCGGACAGGTTCCGAAGAATTGCTTCAAACTTGACCGGATTTCCGGCAGCTACTGGCGCGGCGACGAAAAGCGCCCCATGCTCACCCGCATATACGGATTGGCATTTGCCTCCGCCGATGAGCTCAAGGAATATGTTGAGATGCGCAAGCGCGCCATGGAACGGGACCATCGCAAACTGGGCGAAGAGCTGGATTTGTTCATTCAGGACACGGAGGTGGGCGTGGGACTGCCCTTGTGGACGCCCAATGGCACGGTATTGCGCGACGAGTTGGAGAAATGGGCGCGGGAAACGGAGTTCCTTGCGGGGTATCAGCGCGTAACCACGCCGTCGGTGACGCGCAAGGAACTGTATATTCGTTCCGGCCATGTGCCGTATTACGAGGACAGCATGTACCCGTCCATGCCGGTGGACGAGAATGACGAATACTACCTGCGGCCCATGTGCTGCCCGCACCATCATAAAATTTACGCGTCGCGTCTGCGCAGCTACCGCGACCTGCCGTTGCGTCTGTGCGAGTATGGCGACGTGTTCCGCTACGAAAAGCACGGCTCGCTTTCCGGCCTGCTGCGCGTGCGCGCCATGTGTATGAATGACGCGCACATCTACTGTGCGCCGGAACAGATCGAGTCGGAGTTTCACAATGTCATCACCATGTATCAGATGTATTATGGGCATCTGCGCATGGGTAATTTCCGGGTGCGCCTGTCGCTTCACGACAAAAACAGCGATAAGTTTGTGGACAGATATGATGAATGGGAGCGCAACGAAGACATCGTGCGCGGCGTATTGGACAGCCTTGGCGTTGAGTACGAAGAGGAAACCGGCGAGGCGGCGTTTTACGGACCCAAGGTGGACATTCAGGTAAAAAACCTGATGGGGCGCGAGGAAACCGTGTCCACCTGTCAACTCGATTTTGTCATGCCGGAGCGTTTCGATCTCACCTATGTGGACGCCGACGGTGAGCGCAAGCGCCCCTACATCCTTCATCGCGCGCCGCTCAGCACCCACGAACGCATGATCTCGTTCCTCATCGAGTTCTACGGCGGCGCGTTTCCCACATGGATGGCGCCCGTGCAGGTACGGCTTGTTCCTGTGAACGCGGCATTACTGGCGTATGCCCGTGAGATTGAGCGGGAACTGCGCGGGGAGTTTTTCCGCGCGGAAGTGGACGACAGCGGCGAAAGCTTCAATAAGAAAATCCGCAACGCGGTAACGCGCAAGATACCCAATATCTGGATTCTGGGCGAGAAAGAAAAGGTAGATGATTGCGTGGCGTGGCGTCGGTATGCGGTGAAAGAACAGCAGACCGTCCCACGCCGCGCCGCTCTTGACATGTTGCGGAAAATGCGGACGGAGCGCGTCATGGACAATTTTGCTGATGTGGCGCTGCCTCTCTTGCAGCCGGACGCCGTTTGAAACGGAAATGGCCATGCGTCAGCCGCGCCGCTCATGAGGCCTTGCCTCACACATAAGCGGAAAAAATACGGCGTCAGTCCCGTTCAACCGCTTTTTCCAGGATGATTGTTTCGACGCCGATGGGTGTCAGGAGCGAATTGCCTTTGTGAGCTGCTCGATGGTTTGGCGCGTGTTGGAATTGGTTTCGGCGTCCCGCGCCACTTTGTCGCAGGCGTACAAGACCGTAGTATGGTCTTTGCCTCCGAAATGTTCGCCAATGTCATTGAGGGACAGGCTGGGGATGAGGGTTTTGCACAGATACATTGCCAGCTGGCGCGGCTGCACCACTTGGCGTTGTCTGCTGCGTCCGCGCAGGTCGGCGATGCGCACATCGAAATGCTCCGCCACGGCGCGTTGCACCTGTTCAATGGTAATGGGCTTTATCTTTTCGCTGCCGATGAGATCGCGCAATACGTTTTCCGCCATGGCAAGAGATATTTTTTGTTCGGTAAGACGGCTGAAAGCCATGAGCGTGATAAGCGCGCCCTCGAGCTCGCGGATATTCGATGTGATGTATGTGGCGATGTAGCGCAACACTTCCGTGGGCGCCGTGATGTTGTCCTGTTTCGCCTTGTTCTGGAGGATGGCCACGCGCGTTTCCAAGTCAGGCGGCTGTATGTCCGTCACCAGCCCCCACTCGAAACGCGACACAAGCCTTTCCTCAATGCCTTTGATCTCCTTGGGGCTTCGGTCGCTGGACAACACAATTTGCTTATGGCCGTCAAAAAGGGCGTTGAAGGTGTGAAAGAATTCCTCCTGCGTGGCTTCTTTGCCCGAAATGAAATGAATATCGTCAATGAGAAGCATGTCCACCCGGCGGTATTTGGCGCGAAAGCGCTGTGTATCCTTGTCGGCGATGCTTTGGATCAGCTGATTGGTGAATTCCTCGGAAGAGATGAACACCACCCGCAGGCTTGGATCAACCGCGAGCAGCCCCTGTCCCACCGCCTGCATCAGATGCGTCTTGCCCAGGCCCGTGCCGCCGTACAGGAAAAGCGGATTATAGGCGCGTCCCGGGGATTGTTCAACGGCGCGCGCGGCGGCATGGGCAAAGCGATTGCCCGCGCCCACCACAAAGCGGTCAAAGGTATAACGCGGGTTGAAGCCGTTGAAATTCTGCCGGGGTTTGACAATGCGCTGACGCGCCGGCGGGGTCTGTGGCGCAACAGCAGCGGGCGTCGTTTCCTGCGCTGAAGCGGCGTCGGGGCACGACAGATAACGTATGGCCTTAAATTCGGGCAATACCTTTTGCACGGCTTCGGAAACGGCGTCCTGATAATGTTCCTCCAGCCAGTTGGCAAAAAACTGACTGGGAACCCGTATCGTTAAAACGCCGTTCTGAAAAGAATCAAAACCGGTCTGGGAAAACCAGTTTTTATAACTGTATTCGTCCAATGCTTCACGCAGATGGGGCTGCGCCTGTTCCCAAGGATTGCTTCCGATTTCCAACATTGACGTGTGTCCATCTTGTTTATCGCTAGCCATTATCATACCGCCCGCAATTGTTTCGATTAAATTTTTAATGTTCTCGCGCGCATCCGGCAGACGCGCGTCCGCCCGCAAAACAAAAAGAATCCTCCAGCCCGCAAAACATTGTTTCCCGCGCTTGTTCCGGCCCCTCCACACGAAGCAGGACTGAGCCATTACAGACGCATTGCGTGCTTTTTCAAACCGTGTTGACGCTATATTTCGATCGGATTCACTTTTGATTAAATCGCTGTGAATCCCCCGAACCTGATACCCTAGTCTGCATCATGCGCGGGGTCATTGTCAAGGCATTTTTCAAGTTGTTGGCGCATAAGCCTTTTTGCCTGCTCCCAAAGCGCGTCCAGCCTGTCCGCCGTGCAACTTGGCAACACAATGTCCTTGTTCGCCGCTATTGTTTTCACCACGGCGAGGCGATCCTCAAACCGCCGCGTGGCCGCGGCAAGGCACAACTCGGGGTCAATATCCAAAAACCGCGCCGCGCTTACGGCGGCAAACAGCACATCGCCCAACTCCCTTTGCGCATGCGGCGTGTCGCACTGTTTTACCGCCTCACGCAACTCGGCCAATTCCTCTTCCAGTTTGTCCAACACGCCGGAAACATCCGGCCAATCGAAACCCAACGCCGACGCATGCCGCTGCACGGCAAGGGCATACGGGAACGGCGTCTTTTGAAGGTTGTCATGGTTTGGATTCATGCGGCCTCGCAACGGGAATGATTCGGCTGTTGCCTTCCCTGACAGGCAAACGAAACGCATCCGGAAAAATTCTTATTGGCCGCGGGAAACGCCCGCGCGGCCCATGCTTCATACACGAGTATAGCACAGCGTCGCGCTGTGGCGCGAAACAAATACGACGGCAACAGAAAGGAACTTTTTCAGAAGAAATTGAGTCGGCAGGGAAAGCCCGCGACCGCCGCGTGGCGCGATAATAAACACCATTTGTTTTATCCACAGGCGTAACGCGCCATAATCCACAACATAACGTATAAAACCGCGCCAAAATACGCAAAATATGGGGGTTTTTAGTTGTATTGAGTCGGCGATTTTGATATACTTAAAACACTTCCTGTTTCAGCCCCGCACAAGGTAATTTTTTGAGGTAAAAACGTATGGCACAAAATGAATATGGCGCCGGTTCAATACAGGTGCTTGAAGGTTTGCAGGCGGTGCGAAAACGCCCCGCCATGTATATAGGCGACACGGGAACCCGTGGGCTGCATCACTTGGTGTACGAGGTGGTGGACAACAGCATTGATGAGGCGCTTGCGGGGTACTGCTCGCAAATAAGTGTAACCATTCACGTTGACAACAGCGTGTCTGTGGAAGACAACGGCCGCGGCGTCCCTGTTGATCTGCATCGCGATCCCAAGTATCGCAAGAAGACGGCGCTGGAGGTGGTGCTGACCGTATTGCATGCCGGCGGCAAGTTTGACAACGCCAGTTACAAGGTGTCCGGCGGTTTGCATGGCGTCGGCGTGTCTTGTGTGAATGCGCTGGCAAAATGGCTCGAGGCCGAGGTAAAGCGGGATGGCTTTATTCATCACATGGCCTTCGAGCGGGGCGTCCCGAAAGGACCCATCGAGAAACGGGGTCGCACCAAGGCCACCGGAACCCGCATAACTTTTCTGCCCGACCCGGACATATTCGAAGAAACGGTTTTCAACAGTGAAATCTTGTTGGCGCGTCTGCGCGAGCTGGCCTTCCTGAACAAAGGCGTTAAAATCATATTTGAAGACGAGCGCACCGAGGAAGAGCCGTTGGTCATGCAGTACAAGGGCGGCATTGTCGAGTATGTGAAATATCTGAACCGCAATAAGGAGCCGTTGCACCGTTCACCCATATACATGGAACTGGCGCGCGACGATGTCGAGGTCGAGGTCGCGCTGCAATATACCACTGCCTACTCGGAGGTGCTTTCGAGCTTCGCCAACAACATAAATACCCATGAAGGCGGCACGCATCTGAGCGGTTTCCGCGCCGCGTTGACCAAAAGCCTGAATGATTATGCGCGGAAAAACAACATGTTTAAGAAGACCAACGCGGCAATTTCCGGCGACGACGCCCGGGAAGGACTGACCGCCATTATTTCCGTTCGCCTGCGCAATCCCCAGTTTGAAGGTCAAACCAAAATGAAGTTGGGCAACAGCGATGTGCAGGGCATTGTAAGTTCGCTGGTGTACGAGGGCTTGCAGACGTTCTTCGAGGAGAACCCGAGCGTTGCCAACCGCATTATCAACAAGACCATTGAAGCGGCCCGCGCGCGCGAGGCGGCGCGCAAGGCACGCGAGCTTACCCGGCGCAAAGGCGCGTTGGACAGCCTGGGACAGGCGGCGAAGCTGGCGGATTGTTCCGAACGCGACCCGGCCAGTTGCGAAATTTTCATCGTCGAGGGCGACAGCGCGGGCGGTTCCGCCAAACAGGGGCGGGACCGTCGTTTCCAAGCGATTCTTCCTCTTCGCGGCAAGGTGCTGAATGTCGAAAAGGCGCGGGAAGACAAGATGCTGAGCAACAATGAAATCCGTTCTTTGATCACGGCGCTGGGCGTTGGATTCGGCAAAGACGATTTTGACATCAGCAAACTTCGCTATCACAAGGTGATTATCATGACCGACGCCGACGTGGACGGCGCGCATATACGGACGCTTTTGCTCACGTTCTTTTTTCGCCAGATGCCGGAATTGATACGCCGCGGTCATTTGTACATTGCCCAGCCGCCGCTGTATCAAATTCGCAAGGGCAAAAAATCGCGGTACGTGAACACCGAACAGGAGTATGAGGACTTTCTCTTTGAGGTGGCATTGGACGCCATGAATGTCACCTCTGAGGGCGATCCCTCAGGCAAAGCCATTTCATTAAAAAACCTTTCCCGCGCCATTCGCGCCGCCCAGGACAGGGAACGCATGATCAGCCGGGCGCAGCGTGTGTATGGCGTTGAAAGGGATGCGCTGCTGAAATGTTTAGAACTGCCGCGCGAGAAATACATGAATCCCGGCGTGCTGAGTTTTAGCGAACTGGTGGCGTTGTTCGGCGACAATGTGGAAACAATCAACACGCTGGAGACGCAAACCGAGCTGGACGAAAACGGCAACGGCAACGGCAACGGCCGCCACAAACCCGCGCTGGTGCGGCAGAAAAACCAAGTGGATTTGGCGTTCTTCAAGAGCCACGAGTTCTCGGCGTTGCTGGGCCACAACGAACCGTTGGCGGCGGCGGGCGCGCCGCCGTATTTGGTGGTTGCGTCGGGCGGGAAGGATGCGACGGCGCTGCTTGAAACGGACGACCTGCTGACGCTGCGCGATTTCCTGCTTGAGACAGGGCGCAAGGGGCTTTCCGTGCAGCGGTACAAAGGGCTTGGTGAGATGAACGCCGACCAGTTGCTGGAGACCACCATGGACCCGCAGAACCGGGTGCTGCTGGCGATAAGCGCCGAGGACGAGGCGGTGGCGGACGATATGTTCACCATGCTGATGGGCGACTTGGTCGAACCGCGCAAGGAGTTCATCGAGAAACACGCTGCGGAAGTGCAAAACCTGGATATATAGGAATGTCCCGCGACGTCCGCGTCAACGGACGTACGCGCTTGCAGCAACAAGTTGCGGCAGTAACGATAGAAAGAGTTGAAAACACATGGACGCAAACGAACGGATAAAACCCGTAGCAATCGAACAGGAACTCAAAACCTCGTTTCTTGATTATTCCATGAGCGTTATCGTAAGTCGCGCGTTGCCTGACGTTCGAGACGGATTGAAGCCGGTGCATCGGCGCATCCTTTACGCCATGCACGAACTGAACCTGTCCAAGGGCAGACCTTATCGGAAATCGGCGGCCATTGTCGGTGAAACCATGGGGAAATATCATCCCCACGGCGATTCCGCCATTTACGACACGCTGGTGCGCATGGCGCAGGAATGGAACATGCGTTATCCGCTTGTGGACGGACAGGGCAACTTCGGTTCCATTGACGGCGACAGCGCCGCGGCCATGCGGTACACGGAATCGCGCATGGAAAGCATTACGGCGCTGATGCTCGCGGATATTGAAAAGCAGACAGTGAATATGGCGGACAATTACGACGGGCGCGAAAAAGAGCCCACCGTTTTGCCCTCCGCCATCCCCAACCTGCTGGTCAACGGCTCGTACGGCATTGCCGTGGGCATGGCCACCAGCTGCCCGCCGCATAATCTCACCGAAGTCTGCGACGCCATCGTTCATCTTATCGATCATCCTGAGGCGACCTCGAAGGACCTTATGCGCTTCATTAAAGGGCCGGATTTCCCCACGGGAGGCATCATTTGCGGACGCGCCGGCATTCGCGACGCCTACCTCACCGGCCGGGGACGCGCCACAGTGCGCGCAAAGGTCGCCGTGGAATCGCGCAAAGACGGCAGCAAAGAAAGAATCATCATTCAGGAGATTCCTTATCAAGTCAACAAAACGAGACTGATCGAAAACATCGCCTCGCTCGTGCAAAACAAGACCGTCGAGGGAATTACCGACCTGCGCGACGAATCGGACAAGGACGGCATGCGCATCGTTATCGAAGTGCGCAAGGGCGAAGAGCCGGAAGTCATTCTCAATCAGTTGTACAAGCACACCCAATTGCAGGTCACGGCCAGCATCATCATGCTCGCGCTGGTGAACAACACGCCGCGCGTTCTCAATCTGCGCGACATCGTGTTCTGCTACATACAGCACCGCGCCGAGATCATTGAGCGGCGCACCCGCTTTGAACTCGCCCAGGCCGAAGCGCGCGCCCACATTGTGGAAGGATTGCTCAAGGCGATAGACAATATTGACGAGGTCATCGCGATTATCCGAGGCAGCAGCGACACCGAAGAGGCGCAAAAGAAACTCATGGAACGGTTCGAGTTCAGTGAGGCGCAGGCCAACGCCATCCTCGCCATGCGCCTGCGCCGCCTTACCGGACTTGAACGCTCGGAGCTCGAGCAGGAATACCGTGATCTGCTAAAGGAAATCGAACGGTTGCGCAACATCCTGTCAAGCGAAAAGACAATCCTCGTTGAAGTGCGCAAGGAAATCATCAAGGTGCGCGACACCTACGGCGACGCGCGCCGCACGGAAATACTCGACGAACTGGGCGAGTTCCGCGTGGAAGACCTCATCGCGGACGAGAATATGGTCGTCACCGTGTCGAACCAAGGCTATATCAAGCGGCTGCCCGTCACCACCTACCGCAAGCAGCGGCGCGGCGGACGCGGCGTAACCGGCATGGAAACGAAAGACGACGACTTTGTGCGCGACCTGTTCATCGCGTCGGCGCACCAGTACATGCTCTTCTTTACCAATCTTGGGAGGGTCTACTGGCGCAAGGTGCATGAATTGCCCAAGGCGAGTCGAACCGCGCGGGGCCGCGCCATTGTGAACGTGCTAAACCTGAGCGCTGAAGAAGTGGTGACGGCGTTTCTGCCCGTGCGCGACTTGAATGAGGAAGGGCGGTTCGTGTTCATGGTCACCAAACGGGGTATTGTCAAGAAGACCGCGCTGAAAGCGTTCAGCAACCCCCGGGCCGCCGGCATTATTGCGCTGGATTTGGACAAGGGCGATGAACTTTGGGATGCGCTGCTCACCTTCGGCAACGACAACATCCTCATCGCCACAAACAAGGGACTTGCCATCCGGTTCCCCGAAAAGGACGTGCGCTCCATGGGGCGCACCGCGCGCGGCGTCATCGGAATCAGACTCCAAGATGACGACTATGTGGTGGGCGTGTCGCTGGCGGAGGACGAAAAAACCGTGCTCAGCGTCACGGAGAACGGTTATGGCAAGCGCACCAAGGTGGGCGAATACCGCTTGCAACATCGTGGCGGACAGGGCATCATCAACATCAAGACCACCGAGCGCAACGGCAATGTCGTGGCGATGCTTACCGTGGATGATGATGACGAGATTGTGCTGGTGGCCACGGACGGCGTGGTTATACGCACCGGCGTCATAGGCATCCGCACCATCGGGCGAAACACCCAGGGCGTGAAAATTATGACACCCCAGTCCGGCGCGGTCGTCAGCGCCGTCGCGCGCGCGCTCGGCGAACGCAAAGAAGAAGTGGCCACTGAAAGCGCGCCCGCGGAAGTGGACGGCGGCGCAAATGGAAACGGTTCCGACCCTCACGAGCCGGAACAACTCGAAATGGAAGAAGACTTTGAAGACGACTCGGAATAGCGGCGCACAACCGCGGGTTGCTGAAGTGGCGGCGCTTTTCTTATCCGGCGGCGCCAACGGTGTTGCGGCCTGTTGGGTTTTTCGTTTCCGGGGTGGTATTTCATGGAAAAACACGATACCGTTGCCGATTGCATTGCGCGCATGAGCGCGCGGCTTGCGCCGATTACGGACACGCCGCGGTTGGAGGCGGAGATGTTGCTTGCCCATGCGCTGGGCGTTTCGCGCGCTTCACTATTGGCGCGATTGCGCGAGCCGGTGGACGCCCGCGCCGCGGCGCGTCTGTTGGCGCGACGCCTTGATCATGAACCGCTTGCGTACATTTTTGGCGAGTGGGAGTTCTTCGGTCTTTCCTTTCTTGTGCCGCCGCCGCTGCTGACGCCCCGTCCGGAAACGGAACATCTTGTTGAGGCTGCGCTGAAATACCTTGCCGTCGGGCGCGCCGCTTCTCCCGATTGCCCGCGCGTGGCCGACCTGTGCTGCGGTGTCGGATGCGTCGCCGTCTCAATTGGAAAACACCGCGCCGACGCCTCCCTGTGCGCGTGTGATGTCCGCGCTGATGCGGTGGAAACGACCCTGCGCAACGCTGCCCGTCACCGGGTGCGGATTCATTGCGTCCAGGGCGACTTGTTCGCGCCGTTGGACAATGTATGCGACTGTTTTGATGTTGTCGTCTCGAACCCGCCCTACGTGCCGGCGGGGGAGTGGCAGGACTTGGCGCCGGTGATTACGAAACACGAGGACCCTGGCGCGTTGCTTGCGGGCAAAGACGGGCTGGAGGTCATTCGCCGGATCATACCGGCGGCATTTTCAAGGCTGCGCATCGGCGGAATGCTCGCGATGGAGCTGGGCGACGGGCAATTTCCTGCTGCTGCGGCGCTGATGCGCAAACAAGGCTTTGCGCAGGTCGCTGCGGTCAGGGATTTGTCGGGAACAGAC
>DSBB01000169.1 GCA_011046175.1 Candidatus Hydrogenedentota bacterium
AGCGCGCCGGTCAGTTGTGGGCAGCGCCCGCCTTAGGGGAACGGCGAACGCTTTCTATATGAACCAGCGCGCCGGTCAGTTGTGGGCAGCGCCCGCCTTAGGGGAACGGCGAACGTTTTTTTGCCTTGTACACCAGTGCTAATGGTATGCTACCGCTAACTTGGATATTTTTCTTCTAACCCGCGCTTTCACTATGATTCACTGACACAGGAGACGGTTATGTCTTATGTACTCGCTCTCGACCAAGGCACCACGAGCTCGCGCGCCATTCTATTCGACCACAACGGCCGTATTATGGCAATGGCGCAAAAGGAATTTGAACAGGTGTTTCCCCAGCCCGGCTGGGTCGAGCACCGACCGGAAGATATATGGTCGTCCCAGGTGAGCGTTGCCGCCGAGGTCATGAGCAAGGCGCAAATCCGCTCGCGCGATATTGCCGCGATAGGTATTACAAACCAGCGCGAGACGACCCTGATATGGAACAAGCAATCGGGCATTCCCATTGGCAACGCAATCGTCTGGCAGGACAGACGCACCGCAGCGCTATGTCAAGAACTCAAGGACGCGGGGCTGGAGAAGACATTCCGCGCAAAAACGGGGCTGGTCTTGGACCCCTATTTTTCCGGCACGAAAATCAAATGGATGCTTGACAACATCGAGGGCGCGCGCGAACTGGCGGAAAAAGGCGAACTTGCATTTGGCACGGTTGACACATGGCTGGTCTGGAAACTTACCGGCGGAAAATTGCATATTACCGACGCCGGCAATGCATCGCGGACGTTGCTGTTTAATCTTTCAACAGGCGCTTGGGACGATGAATTGCTGGCGCTGCTCACAATTCCAAAATCAATGCTCCCCGAAGTACGCTCCTCCAGTGAAGTGTACGGCCATACCTCGCCAGACATATTTGCGGCGCCCGTGCCCATTGCGGGAATTGCGGGCGATCAACAAGCGGCGTTGTTCGGGCAAATGTGCGTCAAACCCGGCATGGTCAAGAACACCTATGGGACGGGATGCTTCATGCTGCTGAACACCGGTGACAAATTGGTAACATCCCAAAACAACCTGTTGACAACAGTGGCATGGAAAATTGGCGACGATATTCAATACGCGCTCGAGGGCAGCGTGTTTATTGCCGGCGCCGTGGTGCAATGGCTGCGCGACGGGCTTGGCCTAATCAAAAGCGCCCCCGACATCGAAACTCTTGCGGCGTCGGTGGAAGACAACGGCGGCGTCTATGTTGTGCCTGCTTTTGCCGGACTCGGCGCGCCCCATTGGGACCCTCATGCCCGCGGCATTATTGCGGGTCTGACACGGGGCGTAACGGCTGGGCATATCGCCCTTGCCGCGCTGGAGGGCATAGCGTATCAAGTGGCCGACGTGTTGGATGCCATGACAGCCGACTCGGGCATGGAAGCCACCGAATTGCGTGTTGACGGCGGCGCCGCCGCCAATAATCGCCTCATACAGTTTCAATCGGACATTCTGGATATGCCGATTGCCCGGCCGGAAGTACTGGAAACCACCGCGCTGGGCGCGGCCTATCTCGCGGGTCTCGCGGTCGGCTTTTGGGACAACCCCGACGTTATTGCGCAACAATGGCGGGAAGAACGCCGATTCATGCCCGCCCTCGATGAGACGAAACGCACTGCGTTGCGTTCGGGTTGGCGCAAAGCGCTCGACCGCAGCAGGAATTGGGCAAATACGTAAACGGGCTTCGCGTCAACAATTCTTTAACATTTTCTTTAGAAAACGCAGCCATTAGTGTTACAATAAAATTATGGTACAAGCGCAGGGGGTGGTGTCTGTTCCGTTTATGTAATAAGGTGGTGTGTCTGTCTTTGTGTTAAAACTCCCCGGCGCCATGTTGAGAAAAGTTCTATGCCTGATATAAAAACACAACCATGGGAAATCATTCGCGGTTATATTGACGCGGACGACAAGGACGCGCTTTTACGTTTCCTTGAAGAACTGCCGCCCGGCGACACGGCCCGCGCTTTTTCCCGACTTGGCGAAGACGACTGCAACCGCGCTTTCAGGCTGTTGGGTCCGGAAGACGCCGCGGACGTCCTCGAGGAACTTGCCGACGCGCAGGGAGCGGATATTCTCGAGGACCTGCCTATTCACGAGGCCGCCAGCATTATCGAGGAAATGGAGAGCGACCGGCGCGCCGATATTCTCGGCGAGCTTGATGAAGACGACGCCGAGGCTATTCTTCGTCAAATGGCGCCCGAGGAAGCGGAAGACGCCCGCGAGTTGCTCCGTTATGACGACGACACCGCCGGCGGCATCATGATCACGGAATACCTGTCGTATCCGGAAACATGCACCGTTATCGAAGTACAAGAGGACTTGAGAAAAAAGGCGAACTCCCAATCAGATGTCGGCATCCAATACGCCTATGTTGAGTCCAAAAACGGCAAGCTCGTGGGCGTATTACAGTTGCGCGATCTGTTCTTTGCGCCGACGGATACGCCCATTCGCGCCATTATGGTGGTAAACCCCATCTTTGTGTTTACCAACACCCATTTGGATGAACTGGACGATTTGTTCGAGCGGTATCCGTTCTGGGGACTGCCCGTCGTGGATGAATCCGGCGTGTTGCAGGGAATCGTGCGTCGGGCGGATGTCGTTGAAGCATGGGGCGAAGTGCAGGGACGCAGCCTGCTTCGGTTCGGCGGCATCGTTTTTGGCGAAGAATTGCGCAATATGCCGCTGCGCGAACGGAGTTCGCGGCGCCTGTCATGGCTGTTCGTCAATATGGGGCTCAGCATCCTTGCCGCCAGTGTGGTGCTCGGACATCAGGAAACGGTGAACCGTCTTTTCGCGCTGGTCTTCTTCATGCCCATCATCTGCAACATGAGCGGCTGCAGCGGCAATCAGGCCGTGGCCGTCAGCATTCGCGAATTGACGTTGGGCATTATCAAACCGGAAGACTACTTTCATGTATGGCGCAAAGAACTTGCCGTCGGCCTGATCAATGGGCTTGTTCTGGGTTGTTGCATGGGCGCCATCGCCTCCGTCTTCTGGGATGAAACGGCCTTTCTCGGCGTTGTCGTGGGCGCGGCGTTCACGCTCAACACGCTTGTTGCTGTTTCCCTAGGCGGTCTTATCCCGTTGCTGCTCCGGCATTTCAAGATTGATCCCGCGCTGGGCGCCCCGCCCATGTTGACAACGCTCACCGACATGTGCGGTTTTATTTTTGTGCTCGGTTTGGCGCGGCTCGCCATTGAAGCGGGACTAATTTGATTTTTATTTTCCATCCGCAGCCAGGCTGAATGCGCCGGACTGCAAACGCGCCGCCAGCGCATTAATGGCAGGGGCCTTCTTGCCGTTTCCAATAAGCGCAAACCCCAGCGGTTCAATGTGGCCGGGCAAATCAAAACGGGAACAGGTCGAGGGTGTCCAATCCAGGTAAACCGCCCCGTCCGCGCTCGCGAGAAATCCTTTTGC
The DNA here is from genome assembly GCA_011046175.1 of Candidatus Hydrogenedentota bacterium. Taxonomy (GTDB): domain Bacteria; phylum Hydrogenedentota; class Hydrogenedentia; order Hydrogenedentales; family CAITNO01; genus SLFT01. The sequence goes on from DSBB01000169.1 coordinate 3,454, forward strand.
CCTGTATAAATCATCCCGCAATGTGTTGATCGCCCGCAGCAAACGGTTCACATCCACCGGTGTCTCTGTCGTTGCCGTTGCCGTGACAAAATTGGGATCAGCGCGTTCGGCATAACCACCTGAAGTTTTCGGAATAGAAGAACCCTCAAACAACTCCAGCGGCGTTTGACAAAAAACCGCCTTGACTATGACCGCATGGTCATTTATGGAACGCACCAGCGCCGCAGCGTTGCCAACCGTTTTTGCGTCGTAGATGTCAATTTTGTTGATGATAACATCATCCGCGGCCAACAGTTGCGAACGTGTGTTGGGCAATTGCTCCAAAAGATCCGCGATATTGCCCGGCTCAACCACGGCGATAATGCGCGACATCCGGTAAACCCTGTCCAGCTTCGCCTCGCGCAACATCTGCGGCGCCACCGCAGGGTCGGCAATGCCGCTCGCCTCAACCACAACGCCATCACATTGCGGCAATTCCAGCAAATCAGGCAATTCTCTGAGCGTCTGAATAAACTGACCGGATAAGCAGCGACAAAATACGCTGCCCCCCGGCAAACAGATCACCTTTTCGTATTCCTGTTTCAACGCAAACCCGTCAGCGTCCAACATGGAAAATTCATTCACCACAAAGGCAATCTTTTTCTCGCCGTGGCGGCGGGCAATGTGTTTGAGCAACGAGGTCTTGCCGCTGCCCAAAAAACCCACCACAAGACACATTGGAATACGCGCTTCATCCATAAGGAACCATCCAATTACGGCGCAAAGGGGCGGTCGTATCGGCCCAGTATGCGCGGACCGTCCAAGGTAACCATCCAGGGAGACGGGTTGACGTAGTGTTCAAAACGGACATGGCCGTCCATATAAAGAACATTCATGCCCGCAGGCACATGGGACGAGCCGGTAATTTGCGGCGTCAAGTGGTCCCACATTACCGGTATGGCGCCCTAGGCGCTCTGCCCCGCGCCCGGATTGTTTATATCCGTTATCATAAAACGCTCTATGCCCTCGCGCAATCTGTACAGCGTATCCCCTCCCCCCACCTGTGTGCCTGAAAAAGCCTCACTAAAGGTAAAGTCCTCATCAGACGCCGCGCCTTCGGTGGCGATATTGGCCTGGGCAAGTTCCTTAAGCGGCGTGTCATTATAGTCCGCACCCTCGAAGCGTCCGCCTACGCCGCTGCCTTCCGTGCCGGCTTTGTCAGCGAGGACATTAACCGATTCCATAATGAGCCAGCCGGTATAGTTAAAAGGGGCCTTCAGCAATTCTTCCGGTTCGATGACGCCGTTCATATTGCCGACTGGCACGCCTTGGCGCAGGCCCTGGTCATACCGTTCCAGCGGAGAACTCGGCCATGAGGGACACCACACGACAGTCAGATCGGCAAGATATTCCGGATATACTGAGGGACCGTTGAAGATCATCGTGTTAGAAAGATTGCCATGCACGTCGCGTATCATGCGCGGCGGAAATTTCTCCCCCGGCGATTCCCCGGCATACATCTTGAAGACAAGCCCCATTTGCTTAAGATTATTGGCGCACGACGCGCGGCGCGCCGCTTCCCGCGCCCGGCTTAACGCGGGCAGGAGGATGGCGGCCAATATGCCGATAATTGCAATTACCACCAACAATTCAATTAGTGTAAAACCTTTTTTATACCGGCTGTTCAGCATTACTTCTCCTTTTCAATAACACGACAAATGAACCTACAAAAAACAGTTGAAGGGGACTGATTCCGCATTTTATCATTGTGACCAAAGCAACGCAATTTTAACCCGAATATTTCACCGGCCTTCTGTGGCGCCCGGGAAAAGTCCTATCCGGATATACGGTTATCAAAACCGGACTGTTGGGTTGCCGTAGCCGTTCCCTTGCCGTCAACCATTTCGTGTCGGTAAAAGCAGGCGGTGTTGCCGCAACCGGTCGCGGTCGCTGCGGGCGACGTGGATGGGCTTGCCGTGTTCGTCAATACCGGCGTGGTACATGGCGGTGGCGACGGTTCCCGGCGTGGGAATGAAACATTGCACCTGTCGCGGGCGCCAACCGCGGCGTTTCAGCCATTGTGCGAGTTCACGCATATCCCGGTCGGTACAGCCCGGGAATGCGCTGATAAGATAAGGCGCCACATACTGCTCTTTCCCGGCGCGTCTTGATTCGTCTTCGAACAAGTCCAGAAACCGTTCAAAAGCTTCACGCGTTGGCTTGCGCATCAGCCGCAAGACCGGGTTGCTTATATGCTCCGGCGCGACCTTGAGTTGTCCGCCCACAAACCCCCGGACCACCGTGCGCAGATACAGGCGCTCTTTATTGCCCATGTCATAGCGGACACCGCTGGCGACACGCACATGGTTCACCCCTTCCAGCGCGGCAATCGTTGTGAGCAACAACGACATTTTCACCTCATCTACAACAAAATGGGGGCATTGTTTTGGAAACAGGCAATCCCTGCGACGGCATACGGCAGGGTCGCCTTTGCATTTGCCGCCCCACATGTTTGCCGTGGGACCGCCCACATCGCTGATGCTGCCTTTCCAGTCCGGATGTCGCGTCAAGGCTTTCACCTCTTCCAGCACGGACGCCTCGCTGCGCGACTGAATCTGCCGCCCCTGATGCAGCGTAATAGAGCAGAAGGTGCAGCCCGCCGCGCAGCCACGGTGCGCAGTAATGCTGAACTGAATCATTGCCGCCGCGGGAATGGGCAACGTGTATGACGGGTGAGGACGGCGTGAGAAAGGAAGCCTGTACAGCGCGTCAAGTTCCGACTGGCTTAATGGCGCGGCAGGCGGCGCAAACGCCACCCAACGCGAACCCGACGCCTGCGTCGCCCAGTGCGTTCCCTGATGGGTCTGGAGTTCCAGCGCCAGCGTGGCGCTCATCAACGCCTTGGGGTCGGCAAGGACGTCCTCATGACTTGGCAATACCACGCATTCATCAAGAAGTCCCTGCGCTTGCAGAGCTTCAAGAGAAGAAATGGCAAAGGCCGTCCCGGGAATCCCGCGCAACATTTCCGCCGGCTTTCCCTCCACTGCGTCTTCAAGGCGTTGCGCAATTTCCAATACCGCCCGTTCGCCCATGCCGTACACAAGCAAATCGGCCTTGCTGTCAAGCAGAATGGAACGCCGTATCTTATCCGACCAGAAATCATAGTGACTGGCGCGGCGCAGCGACGCTTCTACGCCGCCTATAATGACGGGCAGGCCGGGGAATGCCTGACGGAGCAGTCCGGTATACACAATGGCGGCGCGGTTGGGTCGCGCCCCATGCTTGTCGCCGGGAGTATACGCATCGTCATGGCGCAGTTTGCGGAACGCCGTGTAGTGAGCAAGCATCGAATCCAGCGCGCCGGCGGTGACGCCCGCAAACAGGCGCGGTCTGCCCAACCGCAACACATCCGCCGGCGTGTCCCAGCGCGGCTGCGCGACAATGCCCACGCGATACCCGGCGGCCATAAGATGCCTTCCCAACAGCGCCGCGCCAAAAGCGGGATGGTCAACGTAGGCGTCGCCCGTAATCAACAGCACATCCACCGCATCCCAGGCCAACGCCTTCATTTCCTGTCTTGTCATCGGCAGAAAAGCGGAAGAACGGCACACTTCCGAATTATTTGTACGATCATTTATCTGCATGAACAGTAGTGTATCGCCAACAGGTCACGCGCGCCAACTTATGCGTATTCGCGGCGTCTTACTCACAGATAATCTCAACGCCCGACAATACGGGCGGCCGGTTTGCATTGTCCGCCTTGGTCAACGTAACGGTTATGGTGTCCGACGCCTTAATCGCCGTGAACGAGCGGGTAATCGTCTTTCCGGCGCCCTCCGCCTCCTTGAACGGCGAGAATCCTTGCAGTTGCACCTGTCCCTGTAACGCGACATCAAAACTGCGTTCCACTTCTGTCTGGCGCATTTCAGGTTCGGCGAAATAAAGGTTTACGGTAAAACGGCGTTCCTGTGTGTCATCGCCGGACGCGAGGGTGATTTCGAGCGCGCCTTCACCTTCAAGTCCCGAAGCGCCCACCCACGCGGGCGCTTTGTCATTGCCTTGCGCGAGCGAAGAATGCATGCGGAACCAATGAACATCGTCGTTGGAAAAAGATACCGGAATATCCGGCGAGCTGCCGCCGACACTCGGGTAGTCCAGCCATAATGTCTCGCCATGCAACCGGTCGCCGGGCGCACCCAGATTGATACCGATGCGTTGCACAGGTTCGCGGCTTGCCGGAATGGCGCTGTATGTCCACATTTCCACTTCAGGGGTATGAATCATTGCCAGCGAAGTCCTGTTTTGATAGGCGCAGGTGCAGGTGCGCGTATAATCGGGCGCATTCAGAACACCGTCCGCCGGGACAAGATTATTCGTGCAACTGGCGCGAAACCCGCCGAAATTGCCCGTGCCGCCGTCATTGCGCAAATCATAAAAACCGGCTGCGCCCGACCGGAAGGTGAGCAGGTGTTTGGATGAGATGCCGGTGCCGCAACCGTAGGTGCGATTGAAACGCCACGCAATTTCCTTGCCGGTAATGGGATGTCTGCGCAAAATGGCCTCGCCGGTCAGGACATCCAATGCGGGCGAAGACACGCCCTTGCTTGGGCATGTGGGGATAATCCTATCGCTATGCAGCGCAAGAGGACCCTGATAGGTGTCATGGTGTTCCCACAACAGCGCGCCGTCCGCGCCGCGATGCGCCTTGATTCGATCATTAGGTTCATCGGCTAGACCATGCGCGCCGCCGCGTTGCCCGCGTCCTGCTTGGATAAGCAGGTCATGCCCTTTGGAATATCCCAGCCAGGTGCCGAAAACATCGGCGTTTTCCTGCCACTTGACCTCGCCGTTGCGGGCGTTAAAAGCGTAAAGCGTCGGTTCTCCCACCGGAGTAATGCCGCGCCTTTTCATTAAATCAAGCACCCCTTCCGACAAACCGTCAATGGTGAACACCGTCTCATTGTCTGTGACAATCGCATTGTGCCGGAAACCGTAATTAGCGTGCTTGTGCCAGAGCATTTCGCCGGTATAACGATTCATAACGACCAGGTACTGACTCGACGTGGCGTTGAGGCTATCCCGCGCGCCGATGGGCACATCGTCAAACAACTGCGGTCCCGCGCTCACTATCAAGAGGTCCTCCCACGCGCCGATATATCCCCAGGACATATCTGCAATCAACGCTTCAGTCAAAGACAATCCAACGGCATCAAGCGCGAACGTCGCCAGTTCTTCGCCCGTGGCCGGGTCCAAACGGTATATGAAATCCTTATAGGCAATGTACACGCCGTCCGGCGACGACACATAACGGCTGCCCACAAAGGCCGCGCCCGGCTGGTGCGGCAGGTAACTGCTGGGCGTATCAGGCAGCGTTTGATACGGATCGCCAATCCCCGGAAAATCCTTCTGCCAAAGCGTACGCCCCGAGTAGACGTCACGCGCGCTGATGCTGTTCACGCCCAAGATAAACAGCCGCCCGTGGCATATTTGCGGAATGGGGCCGTAACCGTGCCGGGGCAGCACATTTTCATTGGTTGGCCCGCCGAACCACAAAATGCCCAACGGCATTTTCACCAACTCATCCTCCGACATGACGATATTCGCCGAGGTGGCGAGTTCATGAGTCCATTGTCCCGCCCCGGGCAACGCCCCTTCACGGCGGAGAATGGAAACGTTCCCTTTTCGGTAAACAGAAGCGTTCACCAACAAGGCTTTTTGCGTTGCCGTTGCCAATCGCTGATGCTGCGCGCTCGAAACAGGCACACAGGCCATACCCCCATAGGGACGCAGGCAATGAAACATTTTTTCGACGAATGGCGTGGTATTGACGTTTAGCGCGTCCGTGTCGCCTGTCACGATTAATGAGGCAATGTAAGGGGGCAAATCCATTGTTTCAGGTGTTCCGGCCAACACCGCAACGCGCCGTCCGTAAAGTCCCGCATCCGCAAGCATACGCCGCACATTTGCCACTTTCGTTGCGTCGGGGTCAATGGCGAGAATATGCATGTTTGATGATTCAAGCAGCGCGTATAAAAGTCCGCCGTCGCCCAGTCCCCACATTTGAGCGTAGCCGTTTTCCGCGCCGCCTTCCGCGATTATGGCTTCGGCATATCCACGTTGCGCGGTTGTGCATGGCGGCAGCGGCGCAGGCTCGAACGGATACTCTTTCGCATGCTCCGCAGACGCGCCAAAGCAATAGATGCGCCCTTTTTCCGTAACCACCACCAAACGGTCATCGGCAGCCAGCATGGTCCGACGGCGCCCTGCACCCGGCCGCGCCATACCACCGCGGCATCATCGTTTCCCGGTTCGACGCAAAGCGCGGCTATACCGCCGTCTTCAGCCGCCAGATAATAGACGTCGCCCGCGCGTAAAAATAATTGATCGTATCCTTCCGGTACCGAGGCGCGCCATCGTTCGTTCATGGAGTAGAGTTTACGGATGGCCTGCCCCTCCAGCCTGTCGGTAATCTCCACTTCTCGCGCCTCCGGTTCCGCATCGTGCGCCGTCAATCTGCCGCGAAATACGCCGATGATTTCAGCTTCGGTCAACACGGACGCGGGCATATCGCCAAACTGCGCGCCGTCCTCGAGGCTGTACATGACGTTATCGTTGAAAAACCATCGCCCCTGCGTGTAAACGGCATGGCCGCCCGCGCCTTTCCCCACCATATTGGTTGATTGGCGATAATATAAGAATTCGCCTGTGTGGCGGTTGTACGCCGCCGGCACAGTCAACCCGCCCGCCACCAACAATGTGTCGCCGTTGACGGCAATATGTCCGTGCGGCGCGATGCCGCCAAATGCATAGGCGCCGCCGTGCTGGTGCTGTTCATACATGGCGCCGCTTGCGCTGTTGGTCCAAATCACTTCGCCCGTTCGAGTGTCCAGCGCATGCACAAAAATGCCCATAAACGGCCAGATGCCCGCCGCAAAATAGACGGCGTCGCCGTCAACGACAGGGCCGCCCCGTGCCGGCCACGTGTTAATGAACCGTTCGTTACCCAGAACAAATCGGTTCGAAGGACCGCCTCGAAACCGCCATGCCAACGTTCCGTCTTCGCCGGAAACGCAATAAAGATGGCCGTCGTCCGATGTAAAATATACGCGCCCATTATGGGCGACCGGCGCAAAACGCACAGGGCCGTCGGCGACATGGCGCCATAGTTCAAGTCCCGTGGACAGATCATAGGCAATGATGGCGTCATACAGCATGGACGGCACATAGAGGCGTCCGTCCGCCGACACCGGCGTGTAGGATACGTCGAACTGCAATTTATCCCGGTCACCATAGAATTCATAGGTGTATTTTTCGTGTTCCAACACGGTTTTCTGTTTGGGCCATGCGCCTTTTGGTTCGGGGAGTTCCACCATCCATTGAAGGCGCAACGTTTCAGGAAGCGGGTTCGGCGTGCAGGCGGTGCGTCCGGCGTCATACCGCCTCATTGGCCAGTCTGACGCGGTTGCCGAAATGCATGCCAAAACGAGCATTAATGTAACAAACATATTTCGCGTCAAAACCATATATCTCCTTTATTTTCCCGAAAGAGTCTCTTGTTGCAAAGCGCCGTTGCGCATCTCCATCACGCAATCCGCGCGTTGCGCCGCCTTCTGATCATGCGTCACCAACAAAACGGCGCCGCCCTGACGGGCAAAATCCGAAAGCGCATTCAATGCCGCTTCTCCATTCTCCTCATCAAGGTTGCCGGTGGGTTCATCGGCAAGCAGCACACTGGGATGATTTATCAGGGCCCGCGCCAGCGCGACCCGCTGCCGTTCGCCCGTGCTCAGTTGCGCCGGAAACTTACGGGCGTGTCCGGCAAGATTGAAACGATTCAATAATTCTTCCGCGCGGGCGCGTCCTGTACCTCGCTTGTTTTTGAGCAACGGCGTCAATACGTTTTCCAACACGGTCAGATAGGGAATAAGATGGAATTGCTGAAAAACAAAACCAATGTGAGCGGCGCGGAATGCGGCTCGTTTTTCCACAGACAATGCGTACAATGACTGGCCGGAAACCACGGCGCCGCCCACGTCGGGTTTAAGCAGGCCGCCCGCCGTTAAAAGCAGTGTGGTTTTGCCGCATCCGCTGGGGCCGCGAATCGCAGTAAACGCGCCGGACGCGAGATGCAGCGACACATCCAGCAGCGCCGCCACAGAGCTGTCGCCTTCGCCGAATCGCTTGGCAACGTTTTCGAGGCGCAGGATTTCGGTCATGTTATTTCCTTCAGTATTTCCGCCGGGTCCTGCGCGGCCGCCTGTAATGTGGGCAACCACGCCGCCATGCACGACATTGCAGTCGCGGCGAGTATCGCGAGAACAAGGGGCAACGGTCGAACAA
>DSBB01000478.1 GCA_011046175.1 Candidatus Hydrogenedentota bacterium
GATCATACCCGGCGGTATTCGGATGCACGCCATCGCCGACGTGATATTCAGGAGACAAATTATTTGATGCGTCCCGCAACAGCGGCGAAGCGTCAACAAATATGCATCTCTCGTTACGTTCACACAATGCGGCAATCTTTTCGTTCAATGCCGCGATTCGTTCGTTCCTGTTCTCGTCAACGGTTTTCACCTGTTCATCCAGGGGCAGTACGGCGCTCACCACCAGCGGCGCGCGCTTTGCGCAATATGAAATTATCGCCGCAAAATTTTCAAGGATAGCCTCGTCATCCCTGCGCCGCAAATCATTGACGCCGATGGCGAGCACAACAGCGGCGGCGCGCTCCATGGAACGGTACAAGGGAAGCCGTTCCAACACGCCCGCCGTTGTGTCGCTTCCAATACCATAATTTACGCCGCGCGCCGATACGGCGGCCACGCATAAACCCTGTGTGATGCTGTCGCCAATGAACAACACGGCGCCTTCCGGCACATTGCCGTCCATGCGCCCGTGATAGGTGGTCATCCGTCGAAAATGCTCCGTGAGTTCGCCCTCCCCCGGACACGCCTGCGGCGATCTTTCCGCCCCATGGACCACACCGACACTAAGCGCCAGTATGGCTGCGGTAAAAACGCGCCAGCCGTTGCGGCGCTTTTTCAAAGAATGAATGAGGACAGCATAAACCATAGAGGGGTACTCCTTTTTTCCAATTCCCGATAAAACAATACATTAAGAATAGACGCGATTCAAAACGTTCCGGTTTTCCGCGCACTGTGAAATGCGCGTTTAATTTTTGAAGGCTGTTATTCCTAACGTGACGCTAACATTCAACAGGCATTATAATGTCCAAGGAAAATGCGTGTTGAGCATGGATGAGGGTCTTCAGGCCGCGCGGCGCATTGCCATTCTGTGTTTCAATTATCAAAGAGTTGCAGGCGGCACATGCGCGCGCGAATTAGTCCTGCTCATGACAACATCAGAGGTTATATGCGATACACAAGCGTAGTGGCGCCGACTCGTGTTATGCTCGCGTGCGGATTGTTGTTGTTCGCCGCGGGTTGCGATCGCGCCGCTCCGCCCCGCCCCGAGCGACTTATCCCCGACAAATACGCCTCCGGCGACGGACAGGCGAATTTTCAGCACGAACCGCTTCCGTTCCCCTTCCAGGTAGTACTCGAAGGCGCCGTTGAACCTGGTATTCTTGGCGGCAAAGGCGAGCGGCATCCCGTACCCAATGCCACCATCCGTTTTCAAGTGGAAAATCCCGCGACCGGCGCGCGATTCGCTGACAACAATCAGACGTTTTTCGATACCCGCACTGACGCCGGCGGCGCGGCGCAGGCGCGTTTGCAGCTGGGCGCCTGGTGCGGCGATGTATGGGTTGTCGCCGGCGTTCCGGAGCATCCCGAAATAACTCCGGTCCGCTTGCGCGCCATCTCGGGCGTCCGCCGCATTGGCGAGGACCTTGAGGCCACCACTGACGGCGTAATAGATGAAATCGGGGTGCGCCTGCGCAATCCTGACGGTACGCCCGCGCAGGGTGTTGAAGTTTTTTTCCGGGTGGAAGGCGGAGCGGGGGGCAACAGCAGCGTTGGCCATAGCCGCGTTATCAGTGATGACCAAGGCCGCGCTGTCACCTCATGGAAGATGGGCAGCGACGTCAGACGCCATTTCTGCGCGGTGCAAATAAATGATAATCGCCATAACGTAACGCCGCAGGAACGATTTGATGTTGTGCTCATGGAATTCGAGGCCATGGCGATGAACAAAACGCAGCTCATCACCATCCTGTTGGGCGGACTGGCCGTGTTCATTTTCGGCATGACCATTATGTCGCGCGGCTTGCAACGCATGGCTGACCGGCATTTGCGCACTGCGCTGCAATTTATGACCCGCAACCGGTTCCTCGGCGTATTGACGGGCGCCGTTGTCACCGCCCTTGTGCAGTCCTCGAGCGCCACCACGGTAATGCTCATCGGTTTTGTCAATGCGGGAATGCTTACCCTCGCGCAGGGGATCGGCGTTGTATTCGGCGCAAACATCGGCACCACCATGACGGCGCAATTAATCGCGTTTCGCCTGGATTCGCTGGCGTATCCCGCCATTGCGGTGGGATTGGCGCTGGCAACGCTTCTTCGCCAACCGCGCCATAAAGCCATCGGCGAATCCATACTTGGCTTTGGTTTGCTGTTTCTTGGCATGATGACCATGTCAGACATTTTGAAACCCCTGCGCTACAGCCCCGAGTTCATATCGTGGTTCTCCATGTTTGACTGCTCTCCCTCTAATGGGAGCAGCATGATGCCTTTCACCCCGGTGTTCATGTGCCTAGTCATCGGCACGATCACCACCTGCGTGATTCAATCCAGCTCGGCAACCATTGGTATCGTTCTCGCCTTGTGCAGTCAAGGCATTATCAACTTCTACACGGCCGTGCCGCTCATTCTCGGCGATAATATTGGCACCACTATTACGGCGAATCTTGCGGCGCTCAACGCCAATCGCGACGCCAAGCGCGTTGCCTTGGCGCACACCTGCTTTAATCTTTTCGGCGCGTTAATCATGTATATTCTCTTTTACGTCCCCGCGTGGCGGGGGCAGCCCGTGTTTCTCGGTTTTGTTGACTGGGTTACCTCTGGCGAGGCGTTTTCGTCTCATCCCGAAAATCTCCTGCGCCACGCGGCAAATTCGCATACATTTTTCAATCTCTTAAACGTGATGTTCTTCCTGCCCTTTACCTCCCTGCTCGCCCGTTTTTGCCAGTGGATCATTCCGCCCGCACAAGCCGAACAGGAAACGGTGCTGGAGTATCTGGAGCCCAATCTGCTGCAATCGCCCGCCATAGCATTGACGCAGGCCGTCAATGAAGTCATTTTCATGATTCGCAAAGGCGAGAAGTCCATGGATGAAAGTTGCGAACTCCTTTGCGGCGGTCCGCAATCGCTTGCGGAATCCGTCATGAAAAGGGAAATTATCATTGATCGGCTGCAAAAAGAAATTATTGAATACCTGGTGCAATTGTCGCGGGGGGACACCACGCCCAAGCAATCCAAAATTATTCCCGCCATGATACACGTTATCAACGACGCGGAGCGCCTGGGCGACCACGCGGAATCTCTTGTAAAAATCAATGAAACGTTCAAGACAATCAACAACGTCATGACGCCGGAAGCGGTTCAAGCCATACAAGATATACAAGGCTGTTTGAACCGGCAGTTTGACGCCATCTATCGCGTGCTCAAGGGCATAGACCCGCACGCCGCCCAAGACGCCATTGACGCTTCAAGGGAGCTTGAGCGCGTTCTCCACAAAGCCACGGAAGAGAAAGTCCAACGGCTGGACGAAGGCCGTGTCAGCGTTCAGGGCAGCGTGGTGTTCCTTGATGCGCTTGGCCACCTTGAACGCGTGGGCGATCATCTGGTAAACATCGCCGAACGCGCCGCCGACATACTCGCCGTTGTTCGGGATTGACCCGCGTCTTATGGGCCGCCTTCTTCCGCGTCACGCATTTTCGCGTGTTTTTCCAGCAGCGCGGGCACCTGATCCGGCGTCATATCGCCAAACACCTTGTCGCCTATCATCACCACCGGCGCAAGTCCGCACGCGCCAAGGCACCGCGTTCCCTCGAGGGAAAACAAACCATCGGAAGTCGTTTCGCCAAACTGAATGCCCAACTCCTCCTTGAGCCTGTCCGCCACCCGTTCCGCGCCCTTCACATAACACGCCGTGCCCAAGCACACGTTGATGACAAAACGTCCCCGCGGCTCGAGCCTGAAAAAATGGTAGAACGTGGCGACGCCTGTGACTTTTGCCGCGGGCACCTGCAGCAACTGCGCCACGGCGTCAAGTTGCTCGCGTCCGAGATAGCCGAAATGCCCCTGCACCCGGTGCAGTACGCCTATCAGATGGCTCTGCGATTTTTCGTCGCGCGCGCACTGTTCGATATACTGCACGATTTCAGGCGTCAGCGCTTCCATGCTTTTCCGCCGCACTTCTTCGCGGTTGTCTGTTTGAATGGTTGTGTTCATTAGCGAATTCCTCTCGGCAGTCTGGGCGTATAGCGGGTATGCAACAACCGTCGCGCGTTCTCACCGCCAGGCGCGCCCAGGAAATCCGCGTACAGCTGTTTTACGGCCGGATTGTGATTGGAACTGCGCACCGTTTTTCCCTTGTCAATGGCGTACAACGCCGCGGCGCGCTTTGCAAGCAGGCGTTTGTCGAAAATACGGTAGCCCGGCGGCGGGTATGGCTGGCCGCCGCCGCCAACGCACCCGCCGGGACACGCCATAATTTCAATGATGTGAAACTTCTTTTCCTGATTCACCACGGCATCCAGCAGATGCTTCGCGTTGGTGAGGCCGTTTGCCACGCCCACGCGCAATATCATTTCGTCGCTTATCTTCAACTCCCGTTCGCGCAGCCCTTCGACCGCGCGCACATCGGTAAACTCCAACGCCGGCGGCGGTTCCCCTGTAATCTTTTCCACCGCCATGCGCAGCGCCGCTTCCATGACGCCGCCGGTGGCGCCGAAAATATCTCCCGCGCCGGAAGATTCCCCCAAAGGCGAATCAAACGCATCTTCCGGCAGCCCTGCAAAGTTTATTCCGTAGTTTTTTATCATCCAGATTAATTCGCGTGTTGTAATCACGGCGTCCGTGTCAGGGGCGCCGTCATGACCGACAAATTCGGCGCGGCGCGACTCATACTTCTTCGCGGTGCAGGGCATGACGGCGACCACGAATATGTCTTTCGAGTCAATGCCGTTTTTCTCGGCATACCATGTCTTCAATAATGAGGACATCATGGACATGGGCGAGCGGCAGCTGGAGGCGTAGGGAATCAGCTCCGGATAGAATTTCTCCAGAAAATTGACCCAGCCCGGCGAACAGCTTGTAAGCAAAGGCAGCGGCCCGTTCTTTTCCATTCTTTGAAGCAGCTCGGTCGCTTCTTCCACGACGGTAAGGTCGGCGGTAAAATTCGTGTCGAACACCCTGTCAAAGCCGAGCCGGCGCAACGCCGTGACCATTTGCCCCGTGGCGGGCGTACCCGGCGCCATGCCGAATCCCTCGCCAATGGTGGCGCGGATGGCGGGCGCCGTCTGCGCCACCACATGTTTTCGGGGGTCCGCGAGCGCGCGCCATACATGGTTGGTAAACGTATGTTCGGTAAGTATATCGCAACTTCCTATTCCGCATAAAACGTCGGCCCGACTCATGTTTTTGCATAACCTGTCCGTTCAATGTATACTGCGCTTCCATTTCCAAAGTAGTGGAGTCGTCTTTCTATGCGTTTTTCCCAAATGGCAGGTTCCCGGGGGTATTTGTTTGGCGTGTTGGCGTCGGTTGTCGTGGCGCTGCCCGCGCTGTGGTTCGGTTTTTTCGTGGACGATTATCTGTTTCTGGCAACGATGGCAGGCTTGAATCCCATCGGTTCTTCGTTTGATTTGTATGTGTTTGGGTCGGGCGACCCCGAGCAAATGCTGTCACTCATCCAGAACGGGCCCTATCCCTGGTTCGGGGATCCGGACTTCAAGGTGCATTTTTTCCGTCCGCTCGCGTCCGCATTGATGACGCTTGACCGCGTTCTTTTCGGTCATTGCGCCGTGGCGTACAGCGCTCACTCCATCTTATGGTATGTATTGCTGTGTTTCGCCGCCATGCTTATCTTCCGGCGGACGCTGCCGCCCGCCGCGGGCGTACTGGCCTTGTTTCTGTTTGTGGTGGACGAATCACACGCGCTGCCCACGGCGTGGTGGTCGAACCGGCATTCCATCATGGCGGTGGGTCTGGGGCTTCTCGGCGTTGCGGCGCATCTGCGTTGGCGCGAAGACAGGTGGCGCCCCGGGCTGCCGTTGTCGCTGGCGGCTTACGTGTTGTCGCTTTTATCCACAGAGACCGGTTTGTGCGTGTTGGCGTATCCGCTGGCCTACGAACTTTTCAGCGCCAGGGACGGCGTCGGCAAGCGTGTTCTGTCCATCCTGCCCGCCTCTCTATTGGCAATCGGATATCTGCTGCTTTACCGGTGGGGCGGTTACGGGGCGCGCTATTCCGACATCTACATTGATCCCGTCGGCGACCCTGTCGCGTTTCTGTCGGCGGCGCCTGCGCGTTTCGCCATGCTGGCGGGCGCGCAGTTTTTCATGCTGCCCGTGGAAGCGTCCATTGTTCACGTGGAACTGGAGCGGCCGTTTATTGTTCTTGGCGGCGTCGGCCTGGCTTTGGTGGCGCTGGCGCTCTATAACTTGTGGCCTCATTTCGAGGAAAGGGAACGTCATGCGCTGCGCTGGCTGATCCCCGGGGCGGCCATGGCCACCGTGCCCGCGCTGGCGGCCATTGTCAATGCGCGCGTGCTGGTGGCGCCGTCGCTGGGCGGCGCGGCCATTATTGCCGTAGTCATTGCGCATCTGTGGCGCGCGCGGCGCGCCCCCGAAGCCGTATCATGGAAGCCTGCGACCATGCGGATGATGCGGGTGGTCTTGTGGGCGCTTGTCGTCGGACATCTGGGCATTGCCGCGTTGTCCTGGCCGGCGCAGGTAACCGCGCTGCGCGTGGTGATGAACCACCTGAACAAGGTTATCCGCACGTGTGAATTGGACGAATCGCGCATCACGGAAACGCAGGTGGTGGTGTTCAACGCACCCGATCCGTACACCGGCCTGTACCCGCTCATGCTGCGCAGTTTTGACGGACGCGCCGTTCCCCGTTCCTGGTGGACAATTTCCTTTGCGCCTTACGCGCACCGCATCACCCGCACCGGCGCTCGGGAAGTGGAGATCGAGGTGGTGGGCGGGGAAATGTTTGCGAGCATCATGGAGCGGCTGTTCCGCAGCCGGCAACGCCCTCTCGACGTAGGGTATGAAATGGATTTGAACGGATTGCGCGTTATCGTCGCCGCAGTCGGCAACACGGGGCCGACCCGGCTGCGCCTCGTGTTTGAAGACGCTCCGGAGAGCGACCGCTATCAGTTGCTGGCGTTTCGCGACGGCAGGTACCGCCGCCTGACACTCCCCGCGCCCGGCGACGCTGTTGATCTGCCCTTCGGATTTCGCTGACGGATGCTTCAATAATTTCGGACATCCCCGGCGGTTTCCATCGGTTCCGGCTCCACGGTGCATAGGGTGTAAGTGTGTTCGCTGTGCAGACGACTGTGAAAATCAAGCACTCTGTTCGGTTCCGCGGCCATGTGTTCCGGTCGCTCCGTGTATTGTTCAAAGCGCGGATACGACCATGATTCCTCGCGAACGAAAAACGCCAGCGCCGCGTCGGCGTCCACCTCCAGCGTGAGATGCGCGCCGGCGGCGGGCATGAACACAAAATTGGCGCGCCACTCGGCGTCCGACGGTTCGAGGGCGACGCCGTCGAGTTGCGCGGCATACACCGGCCCGTCGAATCGTTTCGTCAGATATATTCGCCCCGCCATGCGCGGCGAATAAACATGCATTGTCACCTTGCGGCGTTCTCCATTCATTTCGTCGCCAATGATTTTCATTGTAAAAGGCGCAAAATTCGGCGCGGGCGCGGGCGCTTTCAAATATTCCCGTTTGTCGCCGCCCCTGAATTCGGCAATGGCGCCGCGCGCTGTTCCATCCGGGAAGAACTGTTCCGTCCATGAATCCGTCGGCTTCTCATCTGCGAACAGCCATGACGGCAACTCGCGCCCCGTAATGTCGCGCACCCATTCACGGGTGGTGCGGTCGGAGCTGACCCACCATGAATCGCCTGTGTCAAAATTCGCCGCATACGAAACACAGTTGAGCCTTGGCGTATCGGGGCCGGGACGGTTGGCGGCCAGCCCCCAGACAAACAGCGCGATCCCCAGCATCGTCACGCCGCCCACCAACCATCGGCGCCCGAGACGCGTAATCAACACAATCTGCGGCGCCAACAATCCCAGCGCAAGCGCCAGCAGCGGGTTTATGAGAAAGGCGCCCAGCGGCGTCAACGTATAGGCGACCATTATAAGCAACGGCGTCAGAAAAGCAATCACGGGCAGCATCCATACGGCCGCCGCCATGAGCAATCGCGGCGACTGTTCGCCGTTCCTGCTGTGCGTCAACGTCAGCGCGATCAGCGCCGCGGAGCCAAACATCATGGGCCAGATAACGATATGGGCGCCGCCCGAAAGATATTTGTGAAGCGGATAAAGCATGCCCGTCCAGAAAAACAACGTTGCCGTCAACAACTCCGAGCCAAACAGCCGGCGTCGCGCCAAACCGAAAATCAACAAGAGAGGCGCAGCGCCCATCAGCGCCATGCCGACACAGTAAAGAGTGTTCTGGTACAGCGACGCTTCGCGGTAATACACAAGCGCGACAATGCCCGGAACCGCCGCCGCCGCCGCCAGAAACAAAGCAAGCGCCATCAGGAACAGCGCCGCCAATAATTGGGGAATTCTGATTGCGCCGCGCGCAACGCCCAAAACCACCCCCGTGAACAGCAACAACAAGGCGAGCGCCGTAAACGGTTTGTCCCACGTTTGCGGATAGACCACAAGGCGCGAACCCAGCGTATTGAAATAGGTGGCATTGGGGCTTCGGCAATTGTCCAAGGGGATATTGCCCAAATGACGCGCCAACCCCAGCATGTAGTCGCCATGATGCTGGATGCTTGCGAGGCTGACTTTGTCCGGACGGTCAAGCCGGGTATGGTAGTAACCAAACCCGTCAATAAACGCCAGGTTGTACCCCGGCACGTGGCGTTTATACAAGCCGAAATCGCTGCCGAAAGGCAGGCGATCGTAAACGCTGAACATCACGGAATTCGCCCTCGCCGCCACACCGGAACGTTTCAATTCGCGGATGAGCCATCCGTTCTCATCGGAAGTTTCAAACATCAGCGACGGCCCCCGCACGCCCCGCGCCTCGAGTCCCAGCATCACGCCCACCTCTTCAAACCACGGGTGTTCGGTGAAGGCGCGGGCGCCGTTCCCGCCCACTTCCTCCTGATCGGCGAAGCAAAAGATAACATCATTTTCCAACGGCGGCCCCTGCTGCAACGCCCGCGCTGTTTCCAGCATGGCGGCGATACACGCAATGTCGTCCGCCGCGCCGGGGCCGTAGGGTGTGGAATCGAAATGGGCGTCCATGGCAAAAGCCTTGGTCGGGTTTGTGCCGCGAATACGCCCGAGCACCGCCCGCCGCCATTCCACGCGGTTGCCCCCGTCGTGTTTCGGATCGTCTATAAGCGTCATTTCGAGACCCAGCGCCCTGACCTGCCCCTGAATGTATTCACACACCCTGTCATTTTCGGCGGAGCTTGCCGGATGCGGTTTCCGCGCCATTACCTCGACATGTTTCATGGCGCGGGCGGCGGAAAACTCGGTTTCCGGCGCGGTATCCGGAAAAGGCGCCGGCGGAAGCGACAACCACCATGAAAAGAAAATTGCCGCGAGAAGGAACACCAACAGGCTGAACGGCCATCCCTTGGAGAATTCTGAATCCTGCATCCGCTGTTTTCCTTTATTGTTTGGTTCCCCGGTTTTCGACACCACATATCCGTTCAGACTATCGCACGCGGGCGCCGGTTTCTTTTCGTATGACAGCGCAACGTTTATCAGCCCCTTGAATTTTTTCATCCGCTTATGGTTAAATCTCCCATGACGACGGCATCGGCGCCGGCGCCGTGTACGCCTTATGAAATGAGCGCCTGACAATGGTTGACATGCTTCCACTGCAATTTATACGCGCTGTGAAAAGCAAAACGCGCGCAAACGCATCATTCCCGTACTTGACAACGCGTCCGGGATATATACGCCGCTTTGCGCGTATGTTCCATTTACTTGCGGCAGTGTGCATTGCGTGGCCGCAATTGTTCCACCCCGTTCACCTTGCCTTGGCGCATGCGCCCGGCGGCCACTGTGAAGAATGCCCGCATCAGACGCGCCAACCGGACGCGCGCGGCGACAGCCGCCGGGACGGGTTCCATTCAAACACAACGGCGTTGCACGACACGGAACACGCGTGCAAGTTTTGTGTCGCCTTCGAAATGTCCGGCGGATATAAATGCAAAATCCCGTATGCCGATAACAAGGATGCCGTTGTCCACGCGCGAAGCGGCATTCCCCTGTATTTTTGCGGTATGAACACCGCCGACATCCTGCCTCGAAGCGACCCGCGCGCGCCGCCGTTTTTCCGCCTTTCCTGATCTTCTTTCACTCCCGAACAATATCTCGCACCAAGAACAAACGCGCCGGCTTTGTTCCAGCCCCCTTTGTGGCGCGTCTGTAAGGAAAGGAAACAAATCATGCACAAAAAGGGATTTACGCTCATAGAGTTGCTTGTGGTCATTGCGATTATCGGCATTCTGGCGGCCATTCTGCTGCCGGCGCTGGCGCGGGCCAGAGAAGCGGCGCGGCGTTCCAGCTGCGCGAACAATCTGAAACAAATAGGTCTTGTACTGAAAATGTACGCCGGGGAAAGTCTTGGACACGCCATGCCGCCCATGAAGACCTCGGACTGTTCCGGCGGCATTGCTCCCGGCGCAACCATATTCCGCGTCGAGGCGCTGTTTCCGGAATATCTGACGGATTTGAACGTGCTGGTGTGTCCCAGCGCGCCGGGCGGTTCGACGGCGTTGGAGCTCTGGGACGAAGGCAACACCGCATCCTCCCTGTACTTGGAAGCGCTGGAGGCGGGCGCCATTCCTTCCGCTCACAACGGCGTTGTCGAGCCATGCGAAGTGTATGAGCATCCCTACGTATATCTTGGCTGGTTGATTGAAGACCGCATGACGCAACAGACAATCAACCCCGCAACCGGAAATGAGCGCCTAGAAGAGCTGCGCGCCAACGTGGAAGCCTTGTATGAATTGCTTGAACAAGCAGCGGACACGGAGGCTGCCGCCCGTATTGCGGATCGCGATTGGCCGGTTGCGGACGGCACGGGAAACGGCGGCGGCAATACAATCTACCGGCTCCGTGAAGGCGTCGAACGTTTTCTCATCACCGACATAAACAATCCCGGCGCAAGCGCGCAGGCGCAATCTCGAGTGGCCGTTTTCTGGGATGAAATATCCGGACACGGCGTCAGCCATTTCAACCATGCGCCCGGCGGCTGCAACGTGCTTTATATGGACGGCCATGTTTCCTTTGTTCGATACGTCCCCCCGTCCGGCGCGGTGTTTCCCGTAAATGAGGGCGGATTCTTGATCCATGAGTTTAGCCACATGCACGATGAGCATCATCACCATCACCACTAAGTATGAAATACCGGCCGCTTCACGGCAATTTTTGCGTGCCACGCGCTGACGAAATTGCCGATCACCCCGTCACACGCATAAAGAACGCAAGGACCCGCTTCTGCGACTGCGGCGAGGACAGCACTCATTCCGGGTGACGACTCGCCGCATTCATTGTACTCTCAAATGAGTGGCGTGCCTGGCGCGACGGCCTCCTCTTATTTCCCGAGTCCGGGACAAAACCCACTCATGTGTAGGAAAAGAGGGTGCGACATTCCATCCTGAACAATTACGATTCGGCCACCTGACCGGTAGGGGCAAACAGGGCGGACAACCGAGTGGAAATCCGCCTCGGACATTGTGTTCCATAAGGGTTTAACCATAACCAAAAGAAAGGAACAAGTGTCATGAA
>DSBB01000389.1 GCA_011046175.1 Candidatus Hydrogenedentota bacterium
CTTTATCACACGGCAGTGGGCAATATCATGTTGCGCCGGGACAACTTCTTGATTTCTTTTCCCTCTTATTTCATTTTGGGGTTTCTCTGGCTTTACACCGGCAGTCTTCGGGATTTGTCGGCCAACGTATTGCAGGTCATCAGGCGCGGCGCCTGACGGGTGTATGCGCTTCAATTTTCAATCCGTCCTCTTGTGAAACGGCTGTTCCCTGTCAAAATCCGGCAGGTAGGCGTCCTTGCTGGTCATTTCCTGTATCAGGACGTTTTCAAAACCGAGTTTATCGGCGTAAGCAACGACATCCTCATACTCTCTGACCGTAAGGGGACGGGCAATTTCTGGATGCGTCTTTGCGCGGTATTGCGGCGAATATTGACTCATTAAACTAATGCTGATATCGGTCATGCCTTCATCGCGAAGCCATAATAGAAAGTCATAACTGCCGGACAAATCATCCGGCAGCACAAGATGCCGGACGAGTACGCCCCTTGCCGCCACGCCGTTTTCGATGTGCAGCGGCCCCGCTTGAGCGTACATCTGACGTAATGCGGCGCGCGCCGTATCGGGGTAGTTTGCGGCGTGGGAGAACCGCGCCGCGGGTTCCGGCGCCATGTATTTCATGTCCGGCAACCACACATCCACCACCCCGTCCAGCAAGCGCACCAGTTCTACGCTGTCGAAACCGTTGGTGTTGTAAACGATTGGAATATCAAGCCCTCGCGCGCAGGCCGCTTCGAGCGCGGAAAGAATCGGCAGAATGTATTGCGTCGGCGTTACAAGGTTGATGTTTTCAACTCCCCGACTGCGAAGTTTAAGAAACGTTTGCGCCAGATCGCTGAAATGTCCGTTATTGCCTGCGCCTTGCCGGCTGATTTGCCAGTTCTGACAGAACTCGCAGCGCAGACAGCAATAGGAAAAGAACACCGCGCCCGAGCCGCCCCGGCCCACCAGCATCGGCTCCTCGCCAAAATGAGGCGTGGCCGCCTGCCATCGCGCATGGTCGCCGTCGCCCAATCCTGCGCGGCAAGTCCCCACGCCCGCGCCCGTCCGAGGCGCGCCGCAGGCATGCCCGCATGCGCTGCATGCCGACGCCATTCGCCGCGCCTCCGGCAGTACGACGCGCAGCCGTCGGCGTTTTTTGTCAGGATCAATCCGAATCATTGTTGACGCCTCTTGTGCAAGCGATAAATCCGGCGCTATGATACCATCAACAGGGCGGCGCACCCACAAAAAACGGCGCGCCACGGAAACAGGGGCGTTCCATCTTGCTGTTGCCGCTTGTGCGCCATGGCGCGGAAAACCCGGCGCTGCTATGGATGCCGCTCTGCCAACCCGGATATTTCACCGGATTTCAGTTGCGCCCGCGAATCTAACGCCATATCAGGCGCTTTGCGTGCCAGACAGTTACCTCCGGAGAACAAATGGTAACGGCGATGGTTCCTAATTCGCTAACCGTTCAATGGCGCGGGCGACTGCTTCCCGATGCGCTTCGATGGGCGCAGGGTCCCAGGTAAATTCGGTCAGGGATGAAGTGATTGCTTCAGGCACTTCGAGCAATGCCTCATAAGCCGCCAGTTCAATCGCAGGCATGTTGTTCCGATGCTGGTCAATCAGGTTCTTGAGGATCACCAGATATTCATAGTCTTCAATGCCGTCCCTGAGCATGTTCAGTCGAATTGAAGCCACCGGGCCGTCAAGCACGGGCGCGTCGGGGTTGCCGTCAGCGGCGGCGAGCGGCGGATACAGAAAACGTCCGTCCCCGTTGCCCCATGGTTGTTTCGCGCCGCGCGGCACAATTTCTCCCAGAGTATGGCGCCAGCTCATGGGGTCTTCATACGGGTTTTGCAGGCCGTCGGGATAGGCGGCGTCGCTGGTCCACCAGTTGAGCGCCCATATCAATACGCCTTCGATATTGCGCTGCCACGTCTGCCAGAGCCAGACGCGCAGTTCCGTGCCGGGATGGTCTATGAACAGCGTCGCGTAGGGCGCTTTCGGACCGGTGCAGATATACCACCAGAAACGTTCTCCTGCGGCGCGGCGTTCCTCTGCCCGGTCGTGATCGTATTCAAAAGAGATGGGACACCACAGATTCGGACCGCCGATCAGTTCCGGCTCCACCTGCTCGGTCAGTTTACGCTGCAAGTCGGGCGCGGCTTCCTTCATCAACAGGTTGTATTTCATGACAAATTCATACTGGTGCGGTTCCGGCTCGTCGAACCAGTAGACGAACGCCTCTTCGAGCCAGCCCTTTTTGCGCAAATGTTCCTGCACTTCGTGATACCAGTTTTTGAATGCCGCTTCATATTCCGGCGATCCGGGACCATAGCCGAGCAGATTGCCCGGTACGTCGTCATGCTGCGCCCAGCCCGCGCCCCAGCCAAGCCCCGGTGTGCGTATGACAAAGGAGTTGAAATGATAGGTGTTGAGGATGTGCTCCATTTTCGCGTCCCACTCGTCCCATCGAAACTCGGGCATAAACGCTTTCACGAGGTCTTCGCCGGTATAAGGAGTAAAGTCGTCTTCAATCAAGGTTGCACCGGTTCCCGCATCGCTCACGCGCAGATTGTTGACCCAGACGGTTCCGAGGGTTGAGCCGTCTTCAGCATACAAGGTGGGCTGCAACTCGAATATGAATTGCACTGCGTTTTCGGGGAACTGGTCAATCACGGTCTCAAAGGATTGCCATGTGCCGTCGCCTTCCACGGTTGCGGCAATATTGCGCATGGGTATCCAGTTTCCCTCGGCATCGTAATGCATCAGCACGAACATGAACGGATGATTGGGTGTTTCCGTCTTGTAACGGAACGCCACGCGCAGACCCGCCGCCGGTATGTCGAGCCGTTGTTCATAACGCGCCGACTCGGTTCCCGTCGGATCGTCGTCCACCAGCATCAACGCGCCGCCGCCCGGTGCGGTGTCGTCGGTAATACGCCGTCCACCGCTCCATTCGGTCAGATTCGGCCATGAGTACTCAATCTCAGGATAGAAAAATTTCTGCCCCAGTTCACAGGGGGAGATGTGATGGGCGCTCAACATGGCGAGATATTTGTCAAACACAAGTTGTCGGTCTTCCCGGGTCGTCAGCCCGTGATACCTATTCACCAGACTGCCTTCAAAACCGAAGGCGCTCTGACAGGTCATACGGTCGGGCAGGGCAAAATCGAAAACCTCCACTTCAAGGGGCACTTCGGCGACCCAGCCATCATCCGCTTCAAGAACAAATGAGCCTGTATACACGCCCGCCGGCTGGTTGGGAGGAGCATACACGCGCACCCACAGGGGCTGATTTTCCTCCGCGTTGAGAGTGATTCCTGCATGGAGCGGCCGCAGCGGGTCCGGCCAGGGCGCAATCGCGCCCAGCTGGTCCGTCGGTTGCGTTATGGGCACATAGCCGACCAGCAGCGCCTCGATGCCCGGAGGGCCCAGAGTATCGCCGGCGGCGTTTTTTAATTCTCGCATTGTCCATTGCAGGTTGCGCAATGGCTTTGAGGGTCGCAGCACCACCTGCGCCGCTTCCCGTTCATTGCGCGCCGCCTGAATGCGCACGGCGGGAGAGGTCACATTTGGGGCGGGACGGCTCCGACTCACCTTCCAGCCGCTGGACGCCCACCACAAAGTGACATCATCCGACGAATCCGGTAGCAGTGCCCCGTAGTCGTGGGCAAAAAGCGGCGACAGGTAGAAAGCCGCTTCCGCGCGGTAGCCCGCATCTTTGCCCAAGTCAAGCGTCACCAGAACATCTCCAACGCCGGGGATGTCATAGTCGAGCGACACGTTCTTAACGGTTCCCGGCGGAATCATCGCAGATGGCGCGGCGGATTCACTGCGCTTTTCCTCACCGGTTTCCGCGGTGACCCGAGGCGCAACGGCGAGGGGCGCATCGGTCATGTTCCTTATGGAAACATGCATGGTGTTGCCGCCGGGAAGACAGGAGCCCAAGTCAGTAAACGTAACCGCCGCGCGTTCGGACGATTCCGGCACGGCCACGAACCGCGTTGCCCCGACAAAATCGCCGGGAGCGCGGTCCAATGCGGCGTGATACGTATATCCGTAGACCTGCATTGAACCGCCCACATCCGCTTCCTGACCCGAGGCGGCGCGCGCGCGCATCCGAATCCATACAGCGTCCGCCGGGAACAGCGTGTCCGGCAGTGACACGGTTGAAGAACCCCGTGCGTTCAGCGCGCCTATCGAAGTCCAGTTCTCGCCGTCTGTTCCCGCTTCCACTTCCAATTCGCCGCCGGAATAATAGCCGATGTAAATCTCCACACTGCCACTGGTCTGTTTCACCGTTTCAATGTGGTGGCGATAGGCCACCCAATTGCCGAGCGCAAACACCCAGCGCGGTTTGTTGAAATAACAGTCAAAACCCGCCAGAGGACGGGCATGGTTGCCGGACTCGTCGGCGAAAGGCGCTGTGAAGGCGTACCTGTCGCCCTCGATGCGTTCGCCGGCGCCCAGCGTTATTGTGTCCCGACGGCTGTATACGGGAACCGTCTGCGCCAGTTCCACGGCGTCAAAAGCGGCCATGCCCTTGATGTTCCATTGGCCAAAACGGAGCCGCGCCGCTTCGGAAGGCATGTCCGGCGGCGTTTGGAAATAGGTCGTAAAACGTTGCCATTCCGCTGTCATTTCCGGCAGATCGCGGTTGTTGAACAGGGCGCCGGTAAATAGGGAACCACCCATGCCCTCCACATGTCTTGCTTGGAAGCGCAGCCGGTAGGTCGTATCCGGTTTGAAGGCGATTTCATCAGAAAGCCAGAAGTTCCGGGACAGCTCATTGCCGTCGCCTTTGACGGCTATGGCGCGTTGCCCATCCACGCCTTCCCGCAGCCATATGCTGTCGCCCGCGTCTATGTCCCAGCCGACAGGCTTGTCGGCGCCAAGTTCAAACGAGGCGTTCGGCACAAATGTTGTTTGGCCGTGGATTGTCGCTGCAACTGTCAGTAGCGCGAACAGCGCCGCCGTAAGCAATACACACCTGTTCTCATCCATAACAAGTTTCTCCTAACACGGGCTTCGCCCGCAACCCAGATTTGACTATTCTCTTTGTATGTTGTTCACGCTTCAGCGTGCGGGGTTGCGTGTATGACTTAGAGTTTGTGTGCTACTGCCGCACGCTGAAGCATGAACAACATACCCAACTTCTTTTTCTTGATTGCGGTTTCTGGCCGATAATGTACTAACAAACACAATTGTATGAACAACATGCGGCAAACTGACAAAAAATTGTCAGCCACCCGGTGTTAAGCGCCTAATGTATGTTGCAAATCGCCCTGAAAACCGTCAAGCCGTTTCATATAACAACACGACGTTTCTAATAATACAACATCAAGGCACCGGAAAAGCAAAAATAACAATCCGTTAGAAATGCGGCTGGATTCCCGACTCATAATGTATTCCCCTTCGCCGTGTTGGGTTTGGCGTACCGGCATGTGCCGATATGAGTTATAAGGCCTCTATAAACGGTTGCGCTCCGGCGCAAATCTGTGCTATGGTGCTTGTCATGCCAAGAGTTGCCCGTATAGAGATTGCCGGTGTGGCTCATCATAGTATCAGGCGGTATGGGTTTGCCGTTGCGGGGTATTGCCTGATGGGTAATCATGTGCATATCATTGGTGTTCTGACAACAGGGAACGCTTTGGCGTGAAATACTGAACCGGTTCCGGGACGATTCGGAGTTGGCGCAAGCGCTGCGCCCGCATACACGCGCGGGCCGTCCCTTGGGCAGCGACAGTTTCATCAGCAAGTTGAAAGACATGTTTGACCGCCTCCTGCGCCCCTTGCCCATGGGCCGTCCAAAAGGTTCACGCAAACAAAAAAGCCACGCAGGAGGACAAATAATAATGGTGACTGTCCCCGTTTAATGATTTAATGAGAGAAGATATGAAACGCATCACGGAACCGATTGAAAAACGCATTGAATGGTTGAGCGCGTGTTCTCTGTTTTCGGAGTTGTCTTCGGATCACGTTACCGCGCTGGCGGAAGTGGCGGGGTTGCGCGCGTATGAACCGGGGGAGGTGCTGTTTCACGGCGGCGCCGAAGCGGACGGATTGCATATTATTGTGGCGGGGCGGGTGAAGGTGTGTCGGTACGGCGCGGACGGTCGGGAGCAGGTGCTGCATATTTTTGAAGGCGGCGAACCGTGCGGCGAGGTGGCGGTATTCGAGGGACGGGTATATCCCGCCACCGCCGAGGCAATGGTTTCCTCCCGTTCGCTGTTTATTTTGCGCGGCGAGTTCCTGCGGGTGGCGCGGACACGCCCCGAACTACTGATGAACATGCTTGCGGTGTTGTCGCGGCGACTTCGCCGCTTTGTTGAAATGATAGACGACCTGTCGCTAAAGGAGGTCTCGACGCGGCTTGCGCGTCATTTGCTGCAACTGTCGGAAGCGTCGGGCAATGAGGTGGAAGTGGAACTTGCCACGTCCAAGGCGATGCTTGCGGCGCGGCTTGGCGCGGTGGCCGAAACGCTTAGCCGCACCTTGACCCGGATGCAGAACAAAGGGTTGATACAAGTGGACGGCAGGCGGGTAACGCTCAAGAATCCGTCCGCGTTGAAACGTCTGGCGGACGGTGAGAAGTTATAACAGCCGCCGCACTTGTTATTGATAGCGTCCCGCCAGATCATTGGCGCGGATGGAGAACAGGTCAAAAAACATGCGCCCCGCGTCTGTGACAGGGTTGACCCGCGACTTTGGGCTGTTCAGCCATTTCACGGGCAGCTGGGCAACGCGGAGGCCATGCTTGTGCGCGATGAAGAGCAGTTCCGCGTCGAAACTGAAGCGATTAATGGTCTGCCGCGAGAAACAAATTTCCGCGGCCTTCGCGGTAAATCCCTTGAAACCGCACTGGGTGTCCTTGAGGGAAGTGACACGGAGCAACCGCTCCAGCCTGTTGAAACAGCGCCCCATCCATTCCCGGTACCAGGCCTGGCGTATCCGGATGTCCGAATCGGGCAGGGCACGGGAGCCAATGACAATGTCCGCGCCGGCTTCAAACAACGGAAAACAACGGTCGAGTTCCGCAATGGGCGTTGATGCATCGGCGTCGTAAAAAAATCGGTATTTACCGGCGGCCTTTTGCAGCATGCCTGCGCGCACTGCGTACCCCTTGCCCCGGTTTTCCGGCAACGTTTCCAACCACAATGGCACGGACATGTTGTTCTGAATCGCGCGCACCATTTCCGAGGTGGCGTCCGTACTGCCATCGTCCACGACAATAATTTCCGCACTGTACTCTCGCCGGTTAAAATAGGCGGAAGCGGTCTCGAGCGTATGGGTAATACGCTCCGCCTCATTGTACGCGGGAATGACTAATGACAAATGCATGGCCCAGTTGTTCCGTTATCCTTTATCGGGCATGGCGCGGTTTTCGGCGCATATCCGACGCGGTTGTAATTATAATTTCTATTCGATGACTATTCTGCCGGTTTGAACCAGATATTCCGATAACGCACGCGGTCGCCGTGATTTTGAAGCAGCAACGGACCCGTGGAGGCTTCCTGTTCGCTGACGCCGCCGGGCGTGCCCGAGTCGAGTTCTGCGTTGTCATGGATCACAATGCCGTTGTGCAGCACATGAATTATGGCATTGCTGATTTTGGCGCCGTTTTCATCAAATTTTGGCGCCTGAAAGGTAATGTCGTATGTCTGCCATTGCTTGGGCGGCAGCGCCGCATCGGCAATCGGCGTGGCAAGGGAATACAAGCCGCCGCAGAAATTGTCCGCCGGTTCCAATCCAAAGCTGTCCAACACCTGCACTTCATAGCGCCCGAGCACGTAAACGCCGCTGTTGCCGCGGCTTTGGCCGCGCGCGGTGGGCATGAACGGCGTCTGAAATTCAACGTGATACAGGCCGCTTCCATATTCCTCGATGGTTTTCAAACTGCTGTTGCACACCTCCATTGAACCGTCATCGCGCATGCACCAATGCAGCGGCGTCCGTTCCCACAAAGCGAAGCTTGTGCCGTCAAAGAGCATAATTGCTCCTTCCGGCGGCGCCATGCCCAGGGACGGGGGTGTGATAAAGACGCGCTTCAACTCGAACGCCACCTGCTGCCCCCGCTGTTTTTCCGTGGTCAAGGCGCCTGTCATCGTTTCATTTTCAATCCGCGCCGCAAAATCGTATTTGCCCCATTTCCCCAAATCAAGCACGTCGCCAAACACGGCGACGCCGTCCTCGACTTTGCCCGCCGTCTCAACGCGCGCCGCGTCTGTTTCATTTTCTCCAACGAAAAGAACAATCCTGTGCGCTGTTTTGCTTTGCGCAACCACTTGGGCGCGAATATACCGATTCGCCCAGGCCGCGGTGGTAAAACCGCCGTGGTAATTACCCATGATCATGTCATCGTCCTCAACGGCGGCAACCATGCCGGCAGTCAAGAACAGCAGCGTAAGAAGGAAAAAGGTGCGTTTCATGATGTGTCTCTCCCAAAAGGTAGTGTTATGAGCGTATGCCCGACAGGAAACCGAGTTGGTCTATTCACGACAACACAGTATCATGAGCGCCCCCCGCAACGCCAATTGAACACGCGTTTGCGTCGGTCCTGCCGCGTTGTTCGTTAATGGCCTCCCCGGACATGTTCCATAATGGCACAATTTGTGATATACTTTCCCTAACTTACCACATTACGGCAGACAGTTGAAGACGGGTACTGATGATGCTATTGTGCTTTGCCGCGGTGCAAATTGAGGCATGATACAGTAAAGAAATTTCTTTATCCGTTTATTTTAATTTGGGGAAGGCGACTATGCACCTTACAGATGAGGACTTGGTAGCCCAGTGTCTTTCCGGCGACCACGATGCCTTCGCTGCGCTTGTTCGTCGTTATCAGGCGGCGGTATACGCCACGGCGTTCTATTATGCCGGGCGGTACGGAGGCGCGGAGGATGTTGTCCAGGAAGCGTTTTGGGAAGCCTATCGCAGTTTGCAGAAGCTGAAGGAGCCGGCGCATTTCGGCGCATGGCTTAAAGGCGTCACCACACGGGTTGCGGCAAACTGGCTGCGCCGGAACATATCCAAGCAACGCAATATTACGCCGTTGCCGCACCGGCGCACATTGAGCATGGAAGAAGCGCGTCAGGGCGTGGAACATGATGATTACGAACGGGTACACCGCGCCATTGACGCTTTGCCGGAGCGCTACCGCCTTCCGGTGGTGCTGCGTTATATGCAAGAGTTGAGTTACGACGAAATAAGCCGGTTTACCGGTGATACACGAGACGAGATTCGCGGTATGCTGAGTCGCGCCAACGCGATGTTGCGCGAGATACTGTCAAACCCGGAATCACAAACCGGACAAGGTGCTTTGCCATGGCAACGTGTATCCAAATAGAAACCCTGCTCCAGTCTTATGTGGACAACGAAGCCAGCGCTTCGGAGCGCTTGGTCATCGAGGAGCATTTGAATGCTTGCCGTGGATGCTCCGACCGCCTGCAATCCATCCGAAAGACCGCCGCCATAGCCTACGAGATACTACGGCAAGATCAATTGCCCGAGGATATGACCAACCGGGTTATGGCGCATTTGCCGGATATGACGCCTGTTGTTCCCGTCAACGCCTATTCAACCCGTCATGCGCCGTTCAGCCAGAGAAAGATTGGTCAATGGTTGGGTGCGGTGGGCCGGCTCATTCCTGTGTTTACGCCCATTATCTTGTTGATTCTGACCGGGTTGCTCTGGGTAGCGTGGCCCACTTATAACGCAGGCGATGAGAATACGCTGGGCATGGTGATGCATTGCGATGGGGACGCCGTATCACATGTGGCGTTTGGGCGCGCACGCAAGGCGCGTGTCCAAGGGGATATTACCATTGGCGACAGATTCCGCACCGGAGAAAAGAGCCGGTTGCTGCTCGGATTAGAGGGGCCGTCGCACATCACGGTTTTTGAAAACACGGCCATCGAAGTGCGCGCGCCGAGAGACATTGTCCTCCTCGAGGGGCGGGTTTTCTTTGATGTATTTCGCGAGGCGCGGCATTTCCACGTGTATACGCCGGACGGTCGCATTACGGTGCTGGGCACGTCGTTTCACGTGGACATCCAAAACGCGGGAACCGAAGTGACCGTGGTCAATGGCGAGGTGATGCTGGAAAACGACAATACGTTTCTTCGATTGCATAACAACACGCAGGCATTGGTCAGCGCTTCGCAGGCGCCTGTGATAAGACAAGATATTGACACCTCGTCTTATGTGCGCCATGCGCGGTCGGTGCGCCCTGATCCGGCGGCGGAACGGCGCTTTCTCACCAGACTCAAGCGAGACGGCGCTGGGACGCAACCGCCCACGGAACAGGTGTTCGTGGTGGAAACGGGCGGACGTCCGGTGCGGGCTTTGTTGTTGCGCTGGACACCCGATCCCTATACAGAGGGGCACGCCGGATATACCGTCTATGTGTCAGACAATTCCATGACGCCCTTGTTCAAAAAGGCCATTACCCCGGAAACATTCAGGAATAAAACGCAAAACATGATGCGCGTGGACATGCCGTTGGATCTGCGCGACGGCAAGACGGAAGTGCTGCACATAACAATAATGCCGGAGAAAACGTTTGGGCTTGTGGAGACCACCTTCACGGAAGTCGCCGCCATCGGGGGGGCTTTCTGATGTTTTCCACAGGCCGCATACAAAGTCTTTCCTACCCCTTCTCTACAGGAGGCGGGTCATCAGGGTACGCGGAAAATGTTCTGCCTCACGTCACTCCTTCCCCAAGAGTACCTGCAACCGACGACTCTGTTGACCCGCCCCATCCTGCACTCATTAGGGAGGCTTTTATCACGAGGGGCGCGGACCTGAGCCAAACATGGCAAAAACGTTCTGCCTCACGTCACTCCTTCCCCAAGAGTACCTGCAAGCCATAGGCTGCGGGTCCGCACCCTCAGTGAAAATGCCGCCGGCTTTATACGTCGGCGGCATTTTTTGTTGTTCGGGAAACACGCATCCATTATGCGGACAGATATTCAACAATATCATGTGCAGCGGGCTTCTTCAACATCAGATGCGAAAGGTTCGCATGCTCTTTTATCGCGCGTGTTGCGGATGCGGCAATTTTGGTGTCTCCAATGAGAATGGCGCCGACGAGTCTGTTGTCATGGAAAAGAAAGCGGCGGTAAACGCCGTCCGTTTCTTCCGCTATTTCCACAAAGCCGCCATCCTCTGCTGTGACAACGCCGATGCAGAACAAGTCTATGCCCAGCACCTTCAAGGTGTTCATGCGCGGCATGCCGCCGAATGCCATGTCGGCGCCTGCGGCGTTTTGTCCGGCCACGGCGCCCTGGCGGCGCGCCGGTTCCCAGAGTCCATAGACAATGCCGTCCCATTCCGCCGCATCGCCCGCCGCGAATATGTCCGCGTTTGATGTGCGCAGGCGCGAATCAACAACTATCCCGTTCTGAACCTGAAGGCCGGCGCGTCGCGCCAGATGGGTGTTCGCTCTCACGCCCGTCGTGATGGTGACAATCCGGGCGGGCAGCGCTTTGCCTGATTCGAGAACCACCCGCAACGTTTTGCTTTCGTTTTTGATTTCGCTGGTGTTTGCATTTGTGTAGATATTGAC
>DSBB01000255.1 GCA_011046175.1 Candidatus Hydrogenedentota bacterium
GCGCGCCGGGCGAGCTGCGTGAACAACCTGATGCAAATCGGCATGGCGATGCATATGTACGCCAGTGAGCACAGCGGCGCGCTTCCCTGGAGCGGCGGCAGGGGGAACGCGGAGTGCCTGTTAACGCTACACAACCATTACATTCCCGATTACAAGTCGTTTCTATGCCCCAGCGACCCTGAAAGTGGGAAACACAAAGCCATATCCGCGCAAGAAGATGAAAAAACATTACTGAACACCCGGCTTAACGGAAATCACAGTCTGCGCGTCAGTTATGAATACTTCGGCGCCTACACCCTGTCGCCCATCACGTTACCTGAGTACCCGCAGGGTATTCCCCGCGTACCTGTCGTGTGGGATCATGCCGGTGCATTCCCTGAGGGTCTGGAAGTTCCGGAGGACTTTGGCCTGCACAGTACAGACAAAAACGGCTTCAGTAAATATATCTCTATAAGTGTCTTCAACCATATTCCCGGCGGCAGTAACGTACTCTGGCTGGACGGGTCGGTCACATTCCATCGTTTCCCCCGAGACTTTGCGGACATTAATCTGCCGTACCGTCCCGAGGGCATCGCATTCGAGGGCGTTACGCGGCCCGTTTTCCAAAAGGAATCCGTTCCGTATTAATTGGGCTGCGGCGGTATGGCGAACTCGATGGCGAAATCGCTCATCTTCGGCGTATACGCATCTCATGCGCTTTTGCGGCCTCGATGTCTTTCATGCCGCACAGGGCGGGACGATACTCGCCTCGGGCAAACATTTCCGCCTGATCGTCATAGTATTTACTTCGCAGATGGCCGGAATTGCCCGTGGGCAGGATGGTGAGGGATTGGTCGGGTTTGGCGAAATCAATAAGCCGCCGTGTGGACGGCCCCGCGATCACGCTGTAATCGTGGGGCGTTTTTGAGAGCATGTTGTTGACATTCTGCGAAGCGCCGCCCACCTCGTGCGGGCCGATATTCAGCAGCCTCCCAAGGCCGGGCAGGTAGCCGAAGGGATGTTTTCCGGTCAGGGTGTGCGCTTTTCCCCATCGCCAGCCGTCCACGTTGCCGCCGTATTTTTTTTCCAGCGCGGCGCACGCCTGTTGCAGCGCGCATGCCGTAATGTATGCGGCGGATTCTTTCTCCGGCGTGGTGATGTCATCCCACCAGTGCGATTCCGAATCCGCCAGCATATCCTGCAACGCAATCCAGCTGTCGTCAACCCCCATATACATGCGCAGCTCTTTTTCCGTCATCTCGTCGCCGAAAATGCGGATCAACAGGCTGTCCGCCCAGTGGTTGAACACCGTGGCGGCGACGCTTTCCACCCCGTGCCTGTAGTCCCAGTTTTCCACGCGCTCGAGCGCTTCCAAATGGATCTGTTCGAGCCTCGCGGCCTCTTCGCGCGCAAGACGCGCCATCACGGGCGCCATGTTGCGGGTTGCGTAGCCCAAATCATCCAGTTGCACCGCCCGTAAATCTTCTATGGTCCAGTCGTCGCGCTCCAGCAGCAATTCCTTAATGCGCCCGGCGCGGTCGCCCGGCTTGAAATATCCTTGCAGCAGCGGTTGCCGAAGCGGCGGTTCGCCGACGGGATAAATGGTCGGCAGGTTGTTTGCCGTCACAATCATGCCGCATTCCGGATTCTTCAGATGGGGCGTCGCCTCAAAGGGCAGATACTCCTCGATTTCGTCGCGTCCCGTCCATCCCTCGAGCAGCGTTTTTGCGTCAATGTGCGGCGGTCGCGCCGGCAAAATACCCGCCGCCCACCATGCGATATTGCCCGCCGCGTCGGCGTAACTGATATTAAGCCCCGGCGACGTAAGTTTTTTCATTGCGTCGGCAAACCGGTCATAGTCCCGCGCATGGCTCATTTCGTAGAAGGCGTCCACCGCGGTGAAATCAAAATGCTGCCAAATCCACGACAAGGCGACGGGCGGCCCTTCGTAGCCCAGCAGCAACTCGAGCAGGTCGTTTACGATAGGTCCGTGAGGCGTAATACGCACATCGCATGTCACATCCGCGCCGAAACGCACCTTGATGACTTCCCTTACGATTACACAGTCCACCCATTGCCCCTTGTACATCACCTGGTTCGGGTTGTCGGGATTGATTTTTTCCATGTACATGTCCACGTCATCATTGGCGAACATGGTGAGTCCCCAGCCGCGGTCCTCGTTGTGGCCGAGCAACGGTATGGGAATGGGCGGAAGGTGATAGCCGTAGTTCTCATAATCGGCGTATTTCATATGCGCTTCATACCATACGCTTGGGTTGGTGAAGGCGATGTGCGGGTCATTCGCAAGAATGGGTCTGCCGCTCGCGGTCTTGTCGCCCGACAACACCCACGAGTTGCTGCCGAGATGGGAACCCGCAATCCCCGTCCATGCCGCCATCGTATCCAGCCATGCCGCCGCGCTTTCCATGCCCCGTGAAATTTGCGGCGAAACCGCGTCCGCCAGGGCGCGTTCCCGCTGGAAGGCGGCGGCTTCTTCAAGACTTTCCATAATGGTGACCGGCGCCGCCTCAATGCCCCGGAAAAGCAGGTCAACATCATAGTCGGGGTACTTTTGCTTCAACATGCTCTTGAGGGGGTCCGTGCGCAGGCCGTCGGCAAACGTGATGGGCATGATCGCCGCCACCGAAATACAGTCCACCAAGGTGAAGGGGCGGCACGGGATCATCAGCGCGGAAAACTCCCACGGCAGCGGCTCTTCCATAATAAACTGGTTCATTCCCGCGAGAAACGCTTCTGCGGCGGCAAGCATCTCGGGTGAGGCGTGTTTTTGCGCGTCCGCCACAAAATCCTCCGCCTTGAGACGCAGCCGGAAGGCGCGCATAATGCGGTCAATGGGCGTCGCAAGCGGCCCCAGCGCCTCGGCCATTTCACCGCGCGCCACCCGGCGCAGCAGTTCCATCTGGAACAGCCTGTCCTGCGCCATGCAATAGCCCAGCGCAAAATAGGCGTCCGTCTCGCAGTCGGCAAAAATATGCGGCACGCCCCAGTTGTCGCGCACCACGCGCACATCGTTGTTGACCGAATCCGAAAGCACTGTGGCATCATAGTCCGGCAACCCGTGATGAACACGATAAACCAAATAGCCCAGCCATGCGGCAACGAGCAGGACAACGAGGGGAATTCCCCACTTCACCACCTTCACGAGGAGGCGCAACGCGGCGTATAGAATTTTCATGACCAAGCGTCCTTATTAAATGAAACTTGTTGATCCTGCCGGTAGTTTACCGTAAAAGTAAAAGGAAAAGGCAATTAATGCGGCGATACGCGAGAGCGACGGGACATGATAAACAAGGCTCGGTTTTCATGTAATCGTTTGTTTCCCGGGCGTCGGCGTCCGCAATTGAAGCGTCACGCGCGCACTTTTTTACGGTTTTGGAAACTTAACCCGCGGCAGAGGTATTCTATAGTACACGACGCGACAGCCCCGGGGACGGCGCATTTCGCGTCAGCCCCGTCATTGCCTCATTCCGTTTATTCTTTTGTAAGATACGGGCGGCGAAAACGACGGTGGCGCCGCTTACCAATCAGGCAAGTTGATGTTTTGCATCGGTTTTGCTATGCTACAGGCGCCGCCTGTGGCGGCAAATGGTCTTAGGCATCGCCCAAAAGGCGCAACTGTTTCGGAGAAACCATGAAGACGACACACGTAACGAGAACGCTGCTGGCATGTCTGGCAGTAGTGGTGGCATTGGGCATGATGACAGGGTGTCAGCGGAAACGCCCCATTGAAACGCTTGACACGGGATTTGACGACGACCTGATGGCGCGCGAGACGACCACGACAGGTGAAGGACTGCCGCAGATGGAGCTGGAGCGGTTGCTTTTCGAGCCGGGCAGCCAGTATGGTTTGCAAACGGTGTATTTCGATTATGACAGCAATACGCTGCGCGCCGATGCGATGGCGATACTGCGCGAAAACGCCGAGAAAATCAAGCAAGTGCCCGGCGTGGTTATCCAGTTGGCCGGCCACTGCGATGAACGCGGCACACAGGAATACAACCTTGCCCTTGGCGAACGTCGCGCCCTGGCCGTGCGCCAGTATCTCATTCAGCTGGGCGTTTCCGGCGACCGGTTGATCACCATCAGCTACGGCAAGGAATTTCCCGCCGTGCTTGGAAGCAACGAAGCGGCATGGGCAAAAAACAGGCGTGTAGAGTTTAATCGCGCGCGCTGACGCACGAGTGTAACGAAGGTACCGGGACGTTTGACGCTCCACAACCTGTATGGGATGCAAAATCATGACGACACACAGCAAATGGGTAATGGTATGCGCCGCGGCAATGGTGATAATCGTTGCCGGATGCGAAACCACCGGCGGCAACCAGATGCAGACCACGGTGTATGACACGCACCGCCGCATGGTCAAATTGGATCGAGAACTGGAGGATTCGGTGGGACGTTTGAATGAAACCACCGCCACGTTGTTGGCGCGGGTGGACGAGAGCGATCAGCAGACGCGCATGCTGCGCGGTCTTATTGAGGAGAACCAACAGAAACTGGACGCGCTTACCCGCGAGGTCCGCGACATGCGCGCCACCCTTTACCGCCATTGGGGATTGACCGCGCCCGCGACAGGCGACGGCGCCGTCCGCGATGTTGTTCCCGGACAGGTTACCGTTGAAAGTCCGCATACACTGCGGCAGGATGGTCAAACGCCCGCGCGTCATGAACTGCTGGACAGCGCGCCCGCTCCGACGGACCAGTTTTCCGCCGGGCCTGCGGCGACGCCTGACGCGGCGATGGGCACGGAAAGGGAATATACCGCCGCGCCGCCGACCGCGGCCGCCGGCGGCCTTGACGACCCGCGCGTTTTATATCAACAAGCGCAACGCAGCTACAGCCAGGATGACTTTGCCGCCGCGCTTAACCAGTTTGACGCTTACTTGACGCGCCATATGAATGAGGACCCTTCCTTGAGCGCAAACGCGCAGTTCTGGAAGGCAAAATGCCTTATGAACCTCGATCGTTACGCGGAATCCGTGCAGGCTTTCGAGAGTTTGCGCGCCAATTTCCCGACAAGCACCAAGGTGCCTTTTGCCATGCATAATCAGGCGGTGGCCCATTCCCGACTTGGTCAGACGGCGCAGGCGGAACGGCTTATGGAGGCTGTGATAGAACAATTTCCCATCAGCCCGGCGGCGGATCAGGCGCGCGCCGATCTGCAAAAACTGCGCGGACAATAGGCGCTTAACGCCGGTTGGCTGACAATTTTTTGTCAGTTTGCCGCATGTTGTTCATACAGTTGTGTTTGTTAGTACATTATCGGCCAGAAACCGCGATCAAGAGAATAGTCAAACCTGGGTTGCCGGCGACGCCCACGTTGGGTTATATAGATTTTGTTGCGAGAATTTACAGGGCGCGGAGAGCATGATTTCCGCGCCCGCGTTGTTTCACACGGGAGCGCAATATTGTAGAATATACGGGTCATACGGACCAAGGCGGCAGGTTTGGCTGTTTTCCTCTCCGAATGATTTTTTTGGCGTATTGGTTTATAACAAACGGAGTTGTTGTGAATGAAGTATTACCTCGGGCTTGACGCGGGCGGCACCAAAACCTTTGCTTTGGCGGGCGACGCCTCCGGTAACGTGTTGGGGTTTGGCCGCGCGGGCGCCGGCAATTATGAATGTTACGGCGTTGCCGCCGCCGCGGTTGAAATCAAGAGAGCGATTGACGGCGCGCTGGAAACGGCGGGGCTGACCCTCGATGAGATTGCGGGCATTGGCATGGGTGTGGCGGGCGCCGATTTGCCGGAAGATTATGTCATGCTTGAAAAGGAACTGTTCACCCCGCTGCTTGGCGCCATGCCGCGCGTGTTCCGTAACGATTCGATGGGCGGTTTGCGCGGGGGCACCAAGGATCCCTTCGGCATTGTCATCGCCTGCGGCACGGGTTGCGTGTGCGCGGGGGTCAACCGTGCCGGCGAGGAAACGCGGGTGGGCGGCATCAGCGAAGAGTTCGGCGACATGGTGAGCGGCTCAAGCATCGGCGCCGAAGGGTTGAAGGCGGTGTGGCGCAGCCGCGACGGGATTATCGGCAAGACGCTGCTCACCCAAAAATTTGTCGCGCGCGCCGGATGCGCCGACGCGGAGGCTTTGTTCCGGGAAATGTATTACAACCGCATCACTTACGACGATTTGCAGCCGATGGCGAAGCTGGTGTTTGACGCCGCTTACGATGGCGACGCGGTTGCCTGCGATATTCTCGAGTGGGGCGGGCGCTACCTGGGCGAAATGGTGACGGCGGTGGCGCGTCATCTGAACATGCTCGGGGACGCCTTCGACGTGGTAATGACAGGCAGCGTGTTCAAAGGGACGAGTCCCGTGCTGATGGACGCGATGACGACGCGCATCCACCGTGAATGCCCGAACGCGCGGCCTGTTCGCGCCCTTTATGAGCCTGTCGTCGGCGCGCTGTTGCTGGGCATGGAATTGGACGCGCCCATGACGGAAGAAAAATACGCATCGCTTGACGGGTCGCTGGAGAAAGCGTCGGCGCGTTTCGGCCTGTCGTTTAAGGCGCAATAAACCATGCGTATCCGCCCCCGCCATATAATTGTAGCGCTGCTGGCCGCGATTACGGCGTTTTTGCTTTACGCGGCGCGCCTGCACACCTCCGCAACGCCGTCGGATAATGAGTCGGGGCTGGCGCCGCCATTGGACATGTCCATGGAACAGGCGCCGCAGATTGCTCTTGACACGCATCATCTTGACTTTGGCACCATAGCAAACGACCAGGCGGCGGAGACGACCGTTCCCGTATATAATCGCGGCGGCGGTCTGCTGGAAATTACGGACGTGCGCAGTTCCTGTCCCGTATGCACCATCGGGTATTTTGATCCGGGCAAACACCGCATTCCGCCGGGCGCGTCGGCCCGGATGAACGTCAAGGTAAATCCTGAAGGCATATACGGGTTCCATTCGCAAAAGACGCTGACTCTTTGGAGCAATGATCCGAGAAATCCTCATGTCGTGCTGACCGTTGAGGCGCGTGTTGCGCCGGAATTTGAAGTTGAGCCGGAACATTTTGATTTCGGCGAGATGGAAAAAGGAACGCCTGCGCGGCGCTCCCTCGTGTTTCGCAGCATTACGGACTCGCCCGTTAGGATACGCAAGGTTTCCCTGAATTCGGATATGGAAAAAACAGACGTGGCGCCGCTGATTACGTTTGATGTGGAGGAACTTCCCAAGCCGGACCGGCGGGCGCCGGAGCGCCCCGAGTATCAAATTACGGCGGCGGTGTCGCCGGAGATGGGCGGCGGCGATTTTGAAATATCCGTATTCATTCATACCGACCTCAAGCGTTTCTCTCCGTTCCGAACCGTCGCGAAGGGGCGCGTTATTACGCCCTACGAGGTGACACTCGATCAGGAGACATCCGAACTGCATTTGCGCGGCAGGGCTTCCGGGATGATCACGGTGCGCGGAGAACGGCCCGTATCGGTTTCGGATATCCGGTCGGAGCACGGAGTTGTTGAAATTC
This sequence comes from Candidatus Hydrogenedentota bacterium, assembly GCA_011046175.1. Classification (GTDB taxonomy): domain Bacteria; phylum Hydrogenedentota; class Hydrogenedentia; order Hydrogenedentales; family CAITNO01; genus SLFT01. The sequence goes on from DSBB01000255.1 coordinate 7,480, forward strand.
AACAGAACCGAGAATCGCCCGAAGCGACGCAAATCCGGTGCGCCGCGTCCGAAACGCTGAAGCGTGGCGTCCACAAGGACGCGGTTCTTTTCAATGTGGAGATGGACGGGCGCGTCTATCCGGAGCGTATTTCGGTCACGGTGTACGCCTATGAAACCAAACCGCGGGACAACCGTTGATGAAAAGGACACAATCACAATGAAATGGCTGAGACGCAACAAGCCTGAAAGCGCCGCCGGAAAAGGCGACGGCGCGCAGGAAACGTTTCCTCTGGTGAAGAAACGGGCCATGTGCCATGTTTGCGGTGATGTTCAGAGTTTTACCCAGGTGTGGCGGCGCGCGGCCATGGTGCGCCGCTGCCCCAATTGCGGCCTGGTCTTTGAGAATCCGGAAGAATTGTACAAACGATTTCAACCGGCGTGCCCGAAATGCGAGGAACCGCTGGAGCAGCCCGGTTTTGAATACGGTTATTGCGATCGCTGCGGCTCCAAATTCGAGCTTATGGAAGGCGCAAAGCCCGGCCTGCTGCCGAATCAGTCGCAACGCGATGAAATGCGCAAGCACGGCAAATCGTGGAGTTATGTATGATGGCATTGTCGGAAACACATCTTCGGGAAAAGGCGGCGCAATACGGACAGAGTCATTTGTTCCGTTTCTGGGACGGACTGTCGTCTTCGGAACGCGCCGGGTTGCTTGACTCGCTCAGCCAGGTGGATTTTGCGCTTATGGACACGCTAATCAAGTCCTGGGTGTTGCATGAACCCGCGCCGGAACACTTCTCACGCATTGAGCCGGTCAACGTGATCCCGCCGGTGGATGAAAACAGCGACCGCACGGCGCTTGACGCGGGCGAGCAGGCTTTGCGCGACGGGCGCGTCGCGACGTTTGTCGTGGCGGGCGGCCAGGGCACGCGCCTCGGATTTGACAGTCCCAAGGGCGCCTATCCCATAGGCCCCATTACGGGCAAATCGTTGTTTCATTATCACGCGGAAAAGATTCATAATCTGCAGCGGCGTTATGAAACGGTCATACCGTGGTATGTCATGGTAAGTCCCACCAACGACGGACAAACACGCGACTATTTCCGACAGGAACAGTATTTCGGCCTGCGCCCGGACAATATCTTGTTCGTCCGGCAGCGGGTTGTGCCCTGCGTTGACGCAACGGGGAAATATATCCTTGAGGGGCCGGGGCAGCCGGCGGTCAGCCCAAACGGGCATGGCGGCAGCATACAGGCGCTGGTTGACGGCGGCGCCATAAAACATGCCGAATCACGCGGCATAGACGTCCTCTGTTATTTTCAGGTGGACAATTGGGCGGTGAAGGTGGCGGACCCCTGGTTCATTGGCTATCATTGTCTCGCCAACGCGGCCATGTCCTCCAAGTGTCATCGCCGGAACGATCTGCGCGAGGCCGTGGGCGTTCATTGCTTGTGCGACGGCGTGTATCGGGTTATCGAATACAGCGAACTGGATTTGTATCCCCAGTTGCTGGAACGCGACGCAACCGGGGCGCCGCGCTACTTTGCGGGCAATCCCGCCATACACATACTTTCCACGGGGTTTGTGAAGTACCTGAACGAACATTTCGACGCGTTTCCCTGGCACAAAGCGCATAAAAAAATCCCCTTCGTCAACGAGCAGGGCGCGTTGATCAAGCCGGACGCGCCGAATGGCTACAAATTTGAAACCTTTGTGTTTGACGCGCTGCGTTTTGTGCCGCACCCGCCTGTGGCGCTTGAAATCAGGCGTCCCGGCGAATACACGCCGATCAAACAATATGAAGGCGTCAACAGCGTCGTTGCCGCGCGCCAGAGCATGGCGGATTATTGGGGAAAATGGCTGGAAAAAGCCGGGTGTTCCATACCTCGCGCCGCGTCGGGCGCATGCTGCGTGCCGATTGAGATAAGTCCCGCCTTTGCCCTGACCGAGGAAGAATTTATCGCAAAGGCCCGCGGTCGGACGCTTGTCATCGGCGACGGCGTCGCCGTTGACGCCGCCGGCGAATGCATTCACCCGCCGCCGCGTCGCTGACATGGCGGCATGCCAACCCGTCAGTTGCCTATAAACACCTGGGTGAAATAATAGGCGCCGTCCGGCGCGCGCCCCACGCCCATGCCGGCATGGGTAAACGCCTCGGTTAATATGTTGGCGCGATGGCCGTCGCTGTTCATCCACGAATCAACCGCCACGGCCGCTGGGTCCGCGTAACCGCTGTTATAACCGATATTCTCGCCGGCGGTGCGCCATGGGACGCCCGCCTTGTCGAGCCTGTCGAAGGGGGACTCGTCGTCAAGATTAGTGTGACTGAAATAGTTATTTGCCGCCATGTCTTCGCTATGGGCGCGCGCGACGGCGCGCACATCCGAGTTCATCGCAAGGGCGGGCAGACCGTTGTTGGCGCGCTCGATGTTGACCAAGTCGTGGGCGCGCTGTTCAATGGCGGCGATTACCGAATCGGCGGCGCCGCCCGTGTTTGTATCATCCGGCGGGGGCGGCGCATAGGGCGGACAACCCGCCAGTATTACCACGATTGTTGCGAGAAAAAACACGCATACCATACTCTTACGCATACGAAACTCCTTGTTTTTGTAGTTGAACCTGCAATAGAAAATGCTTGCTTATCCCACGGGATTGGTTTCGAGCCGGTCAACGGCGTCAGACAGCTGCTGCAACAGGGACGCCTCGCCGGTGTTCTGGAAGGTGTTGCGCACCTTGATAAATTCCTGTTCGCGCCGCAAAAAGGCGTCCACCACGTCAGGGTCAAATTGCTTGTCCGCGCCGGCGACAATGATTTCGCGGGCGCGTTCATGGCTGAACGCTTCTTTGTACGGGCGTTTCGAGGTAAGCGCGTCATACACGTCAGCCAGCGTTACAATCCGGGCGGCAAAGGGGATCTCCTGCCCCTTCAGTCCGTTTGGATATCCCTTGCCGTCCCATCGCTCATGATGGTAATAAGCGATATCGCGCCCCATTGCCAGAAAGGAATTCTGCCCCGCTTCATAGTCGGCGTCGCGCAACGCGTCGCCGCCAATCAGCGAATGGGTTTTCATGATGGCATACTCGGCGTCGGTAAGGGGGCCGGGCTTAAGCAGTATCCTGTCCGGTATGCCCACCTTGCCGATATCGTGAAGCGGGCTCGATAAATATATTTCCTCGACAAAGCGCCCGGTCATGAGTTCATCGTATCGCCCCCACTGTCTCATTTCCTCGGCGATAATGCGCACATAACAGCGGATGCGTTCCAGATGATCGCCCGTTTCCGCATCCCGCGATTCGGCGAGCCGGGCAAGGCTGAAGAGCGCCACTTCCCGCGTAAGCTCGACCTGGCGGGTGCGTTCCCGCACGCGCACCTCAAGCTCGCGGCGGTGTTGAAGAATTTCATCCTGCAACCGTTTTGTCTTGAAAGACGACCGCACACGCGCCTCCAGCAAAACGCGGTCGAAGGGCTTAATCAGGAAATCATCCGCTCCGGCCTTGATGGCGCGCACATTGGCGTCGGGATCGGACAGTCCTGTAATAATGATAATGGGAATATGGCGCGTGTCCTGATTTTCCTTGAGTTTCTCACACACCTCGAAGCCGCTCATGCCGGGCATCATCAGGTCGAGCAGGATGATATCGGGCGGTTCAGTCTCTATCTTTTCCAGCGCTTCTTCCCCGCTTTGCGCGATCATCACATCAAAACCGAGCGGTTTGATGAAGCCCTTTAATACAAGCGTGTTTTCCACAAGATCATCAACGACCAGCACCGTCCCCATCCCGCCGGAGTTCTTTTCCATGGCTGTCGTCTCCAGTCTTAGGCCCTTGCGAGCAACCAATAAAAAACCGTGCCCCAAGGTACTCTTACCCCACGGTACACTAGACATTATAC
>DSBB01000218.1 GCA_011046175.1 Candidatus Hydrogenedentota bacterium
GCGAAAAACCGCCGTCGTCATGGGGCTGCTGTTTGTTTTGGCTTATGGCGTCGCCCAACATGACTTCTACCCGTACACGCCGGACAAGGCGCGCTGGCACTACGCCCGCGCCGACTCTTGGCTGCGCACGGGAGAACTGGACAAGGCGCGGCTGGAAGCGGAACAGATGCTCGATGAGGACTATTCCTATTATATGCCCTTCCGGCTGGGACACGCCTTTGCGGCGAAAGGATGTCATGCGCTTGCGGCAACGCTGCTTGAAAAGGCGCTTAGTCCGGACCCGGACAACCAACCCCTCCCCTACCGTCAGGATATTTATTTCCATATAGGCGTTTCTCTCGCCGCGGCCAATCAACCCGAAGCGGCGCGCGCCGCGTTTGAGGCGGCCTTACATCTGAACCCGAACGATGCCCGCGCCCACAACGATCTGGGTGTGCTGCTGGAAGAAGCGGGCGATGTTGACGGCGCGTTAATCCATTACCGCGCCGCCATAAAGGCAAAGCCCGGTTTTGCGCTGGCGCACAGTAATCTCTGTGACTTGCTCGGGCGGCTCGGCAACCATGCCGAGGCCATTGCGGCGTGTGAAAAAGCGGCTGCGGCGGAAGCGGACAACCCCGACTACCGGTACAACCTGGCGGTGCAGCTTGCCGCCGCGGGACAGACCGAAAAAGCGACCGAACACTACCGGGCCACCCTGGCGATTGCGCCCCGCGAAACACGCGCTATGAATAACCTTGCTCTTCTGCTTGAAGAACAGGGACTAATTGAGGAAGCGGAGGCTTTGCTGAAACAAGCGCTTGATAATAAACCGGATTTCAGCCTTGCCCGCGTCAACCTTGCCAATATCTACACAAAACAAGGCAAGTTCGAGCAAGCGGAAGCCTTATATCTGGCGGGTTTGCAGGCGGCGCCGGATGATGTGGTGTTACGCAACGGCATTGGCTACCACTACGCCGCGCGCGGCGTAATGGACAAGGCGCGTAAGCACTATGAGGCTGCGCTGAAAATAAACGCCCAATACGACCGCGCCCGCGTAAATCTCATTGCGTTATGTGTTCAAACAGAGGCGCTGGACGCCGCGCTTCAACATCTGGCGTTTCTCATGGAGAAATATCCCGACGAGCCGCAGCTTCTGCTTGACGCTGCAATGGTACAATGGAAAATGGGCAACAAAGAGGACGCAATGGAAAAGTGCCGTCGCGCTTTGGAAATGGACCCCGGCTTCGCCGCCGCGCGCCGGCAACTGCAACAAATGGACGGAACCCTCCCCGAGGCGATGGAATGACGCCCGGGCGCGCTGGATTACTTGCGCGGAAGTAAAAAGAGTATAATTTCCGCGCATACAGGGGCAGGGCACTGTTCCCGCGGGAACGTTGAAGGCCGGCTTGGATATAGGAAAGGAGATAATGCAGACACTTCGAGGAAAAACGGCGCTCATTACGGGCGCGGCGAAACGGCTGGGCGCAGCGTTGGCCCGGGCGCTGGCCGACGCCGGAGCACATGTCGTCATCCACTGTCGCAACTCGCGGGACGCGGCGGACAAACTGGCGAACGCCATTATGGACGCGCGGGGCGCCGCTTCTGTTATTGAAGCCGATCTCGCGGACACCGCCATGGCCGATTCCCTTGTGGGTCGCGCCATTGCGCTGGCGGGACCACTTGACATCCTTATAAACAGCGCGTCCATATTCCACGAAGCCTCGTTCCTGGAAATGGAGCCGGCTGTCATTCATGAAAACATGAATGTGAACGCCATTGCGCCCATGCTTGTGGCGCGGCGCTTTGCGGCGCAACAGCGCCCGGGCGCGATCATTAACCTGCTGGACACAATGGTCATGGATTATGACAAGAAACATGTGCCCTATCACTTGAGCAAACGGGTGTTGCATACGCTTACACGCATTATGGCGCTGGAATTTGCTCCGGACATCCGGGTAAACGCGATTGCACCGGGCTTGATTCTGCCGCCCCCGGGAAAAGACAATACCTATCTGGAAAGTCTCGCGCACACGAACCCGCTGCACAAACACGGCAGCGCCGCAGCCGTAACGGACGCCGCGCTCTACTTGCTGCACGCAGACTTTGTGACCGGACAAACCTTGTACGTTGACGGCGGGCGGCATCTACGGGGAAGCATGTATGAATAACCCATCACATGACAAGATACACATTCGCGGATTGCGGGCGCGGTGCATCATCGGCATTTTTCCTGAGGAAAGGGAAAAGCCGCAGGAAATCGTAATGAATATCACCCTTTGCACCGACTTGCGCGCGGCGGGTCAAAGCGACGACATTGACGACACGGTTGATTATAAGCGGATAAAACTCGATGCGCTGGAACTTGTCGAAAAATCAAATTTCATGTTGGTGGAAAAACTCGCCCAGGCCGTCGCGGATATGTGCTTGAAAACGCCCGGCGTGGATACTGTTGCCGTCACCATAGACAAACCCGGCGCATTGCGATTCGCTCAAAGCGTTGCCGTTGAAATTGTCCGGAGCAAAAAACGTGAATAAAAGCGGTGGAAAATACGACGGACCCTGTTATATAAGCGTGGGCGCGAATCTCAACCCCGAGCGCAACATCATCCGGGCGCTGGCGCGGTTGGATAGTATTCACCGTCTGACCGGGGTGTCCGTTTTCTACCGCACCAAGGCGATAGACCGTCCGGAACAACCGGACTATCTGAACGGCGTCGTGTCCATACACTACTCGGGGGTGTTGCGCTCACTGAAATTCAATGTGTTGCGCCGAATAGAAGAACTGCTCGGGCGCGAACGATCAAAGGATGCGTTTGCCGCGAGACCGATAGACCTCGATATCATTTTGTGCGGTGATTTGTTTTTGCGCGAGCCCGGCCTCATTATACCCGATCCGGATATACGGGAACGTCCGTTTCTTGTCGGCGCGTTGCTGGACTTGGACCCGGAGATAACCCTGCCGGATAATCGCGGTCCTCTGAAAGGGATGGCGGCAAGTCCGGAAATCAGGGAATTGCAGGTTGCAAGGAGTTTCTCGGCGACCATCAAAGAAAGGTTTGCAAAATGAATACGGAACGCGTTGCAGCGTTAATTCGCGAGCTGCTAACGGAAATCGGGGAAGACCCCGGACGGGAAGGGTTGCTGAAAACGCCGGAGCGTTACGCCCATGCCCTGGGGTTCCTGACCCGCGGATACACCCAAAATCTTGATGATATTGTCAACGGCGCCATTTTCCAGTCCGAATCAAACAATATGATTATCAGCCGTGATATCGAATTGTACAGTTTGTGTGAGCATCACATGCTGCCCTTCTTTGGACGCGCCCATGTGGGTTATATCGCGCGGGACCGGGTAATTGGCCTGAGCAAAATCGCGCGTATTGTGGATTTCTACGCACGGCGCCTGCAAATCCAAGAACGTTTGACGGCGCAGATAGCACGCGCCATCATGGACCACACCTGTGCGGAAGGCGTCGGCGTGGTACTCGAGTGCCGCCATCTTTGCACGATGATGCGCGGGGTTGAAAAGCAAAACTCGGTTATGACCACCTCTTCGGTGCTTGGCAGTTTCCATGACGACGAAATTACCCGCCAAGAGTTCCTGCAACTGGTGAACCGCGAGATCCGTTGATAACAAAAATCTCGTCGCACCGGCGCTGTCGCTCTATTAGGAACGGTTATGATTATCTTTATTTTTCCCCGACTCATGTTATAATGTTGTGGACGTTTTTGGTTTTTGTTTGTCACAGGTACTTAAACGTACCGTAATACAAGGGGACGGGTGCATGGTCAAAGCCCGGAAAAAAAGACGGAAAAGCCTTGGGGGCAAAAACGCATGACTATCAAACCGGAAAAGAATGAAATATCGGTGGTAGTCTGTTGCCAACAAAATAAGCACATAAAAGCCTTGAAGCAATTTATCCAGTCAAGCGACGCGCCTTTTGCGGTACGCATGACTCAGGATCAATTGCAGGCGTTCGACGCTGTCAATGAAGCAAAGCCGGACTGTGTTCTTATTACGGTTTCTCAAGGGGACGCCATTCTGCCCTTTTGCGCCTCCCTTCGCGACAGTGAAGCGGGCGCAACCGTTCCAATTTTGCTGGGAACGGAGACGAAAAATTGTCAAAATCTGCGCAATGAGGTAATCAAGGCCGGATTGTCTGATGTGTATGTGGCAACCCGCCTGCCATCAGAATTGGTTGCCGCTGTCACGGTTATCGTCCGCGCCAAATTTGCCGAGGACAGATTGCGGGCCGGAAACCGCAGTCTTGCGGAACTGGCGCAGGAACGGTCCCGCGCGCTTCAGGAAAGCGAAGAGCGCTATCGTTTCCTTTTCAATTCGTGCAGCGACGGCGCGATGGCCTTTGAGATGATTGGGGGAATTCCGCGCCTCCTTGATATTAACGACGTTGCGTGCCACTGGCTTGGATACAGCCGGGACGAACTGTTACATATTCCTTTGCGACAGTTGACAACGGCTGATCGCGTGAACAATGTTCGCGGGCGGCTTGAAAGCATTTTGCAGCACAATGAATTGTTTTTTGAAACCGTGCTACGCGCAAGAGACGGCTCCAAAATCCCGCTGGAAATCATGACCCGTTCCTTTACCTTGGAGGATAACCGGCATGTTGTGGTGGCGCTGGGGAAACGGGTTGCGCCCGTCGGCCTGCAATGCAAGACGCACAATGCGGAGGACGAATACCACTATCTTGTGACGCAAACAGGGCAAATGATATACGATTGCGACCTTAAAACGGGCCATGTCATCTGGGGAGGAGCAGTGGGGCAGATATCAGGGTTCACCCCCCGGCAGATGACACAAATGGGATGGGAAGGATGGCAGGAACGCATTGTACAAGAAGACAGGGGCCGGGTAAAATCCCTTCTCGCCGATGCGCTGCACGTGATGGGAAAATACCAAATTGAATACCGCATTGCCCACAAATCCGGCGAAATACGCCATATTGAGGACAACGGGGTTGTTCTGCCTGACGCAAACGGAGAGGCGGGGCGTCTCCTTGGCGCGATGAAGGACATCACCTCCCGCATTCAGGCTGAAGAAGAACGCAGACGGCTGGACGGTGAATTGCAGCACTCACAACGGCTGGAAAGCCTTGGAGTGCTTGCCGGCGGTATTGCCCACGATTTTAATAATATCCTCGCGGGCATCATAGGACTGACCGACCTGGCGCTGCGTCAAATCCCGGAAGAATCTCTTGCGCATGATGATTTGACCGAGGCGTTGCAGGCCGCCAATCGCGCCAAGGAACTGGTGAAACAGATTCTCGCCTTCAGCAGGCAATCCGGACAGGATAGAAACTCGATTTACCTGCACATTGTCGCCCGTGAAGCCATCAAACTCCTGCGCGCATCGCTGCCTGCCATGATCGAAATCATTGACAGTGTTGACAGCCATTCAGGCGCCGTCATGGCAAATGCGGCACAGCTGTACCAGGTAATCACCAACTTTTCCACCAACGCCGCCCAGGCGATGACCGGGCAAAGCGGCAAGTTGGAAATCCGGGTGCGCGACATCGAGGTGGACAAGGCGATGGCCGAGCGAAACCCGGCGTTGCGCCCGGGGCCTTATGTTGAACTTTCCGTGCGCGACACGGGACACGGCATGGCGCCTTCAGTGCTGGCGCGCGTGTTTGATCCCTTTTTTACAACAAAAGGGCCGGGGCAGGGCACGGGCATGGGACTCGCGGTGGTGCATGGCATTATCACCGATCATGGCGGCGCTGCCTGGGCCGAGAGCAAACTGGGCATCGGCTCCATTTTTTACGTGTTGTTGCCAAGAATCGCGGGGGTGGTGGTTGAAGAGTTTTTTGATAACACCACCTTGCAGCGCGGTCACGAGCGGATATTGTTTGTGGATGACGACGAGGCTGTGCTGCGGTTTGCCGAATCGGCGCTGCCCCGACAGGGCTTCAAGCTTACTTTATGCCGCAATGGGGAGGAAGGATTGAAGGTATTCGCCGAAAAACCGCACAATTTCGATCTTGTGATTACCGACCAGGTAATGCCCAAAATGTCCGGAGAAAAACTTGCCGCCGCCATTCATCAACTGCGTCCCGATATGCCGATTATCCTGTTTACGGGATTCAGCGACGAGATACCGCCGGAACAACTACAACGGGCGGGCATCAACGAAGTGGTATTGAAACCGATCATAGTAAAAGACCTTGTTGACGCCATACGAAAGGCCATAGACCGGTCTGCACGGTAATTCATTCCCCCATCCTATACCATATATGGTATGACCCTCAACATGTTGTGACGCCTCCCCTACATCTTGTATTTCATTTGACTGTATGGTACAGTATATGAACGTTGGTGATTATGCGCCGGGACTATTCGTAACACTGGTCAATCAAAAAACAAGTTTGATGGAGGATGTCGTTGCGTAAACATACGCTGATACTGTGGGCGCGGTGGCGTCTGATGTTTCTTTTGGTGATACTGGTTGCGTCCGCCGCCGCGGGAAATGTGGTGGTGCGTGAACAGATAGAGCCCGGCGTATACGCGGCCATACGGGGCGGCAATGTATTGTTTCTTGAATGCAGTCCTCCGCGGGGTAATCAAGCGCAAGCCCTGCTCGAGAAATATCTGGCCGATGGCAGCGAGTGGCGCTTGTATAAGGACCGCCTTGCGGTGGCGATCCCCTTCAACAAACTCAACCAAAAGTCGCAGCGTATCGTTTTGGAGACGGTATTTCCACTGGACTATGTGGATACTTCGGGCTGGTGGCACACGGTGCGTTTTTCAGGGGTGGACGGTTCCGAATCCATCGCGGCGCTGGCGGAATGGCTGTCCGGCTCGGGCAATAACATCCGGCAGATTCTTGCGCACGAAGCAAACCGGCTGGTGCGCGAACCGTTGAACCGGGGCGACCGCGTTCTCATACCGCAACCGCTGCTGCTGCCTGTCATGAAGACTCATTCGCCGGAACCGCCGCCGCCGCCGGAACCGCCCATAGTGCCCGCCCATGAATCAGAAACGGCGTCGGTCGCCGCCGCGAATTCACCGCCTCCTGAACAGGAAAGCCCCACGCCTTACGTCCGCAACGGCGTCAACGGCAACGGCGCGGCGGAGGGGCTGCTGGAATACGGCGAGGACCGTCTGGGCTCTTACGCGTTGTATAAGTTGAAGCCGGGCGAAAGTCTTTATTCCGCTGTGGTGGTTCGATTTACTGATTATCGTGAAAATGCAGACATCCTTCAGGCATGTGAAATTATCCAAAAGCGAAGCGGCATCCGCAATGTCCATCGCATGAGCGCGGGACAACGGGTTCTCATTCCCATGGAGATGCTGTCTGACCGATATCAACCGCTGGGTTCCGAACAGCGCCAGGCATGGGAAGCCATACGCGAGGAAGCCCGACGTCTGCGCGAAGAACAAGTCGTAACCAAAGACCTGGATGGCGTTGTGGTAATACTGGACCCCGGACACGGCGGGCGCGATCACGGCGCCGCGCAGCCGCATCTCGGTCTCTATGAAGATGAAATCAATTATGACATCGTCTGCCGCATTAAACAATTGCTGGAAGCCGAAACCCGCGCGCGGGTGTATGTAACGGTGCTCGATCCAAAACAACAATATGCCCCGAAAAATATCTCAAGATTTACCCACGACACCTGCGAAGTGGTGCTTACAACGCCCAACTACGTTAATGACGATGCGAAGGTATCCGCCAATTTGCGTTGGTACTTGGCAAACAACCTATATTTCAGGGAACGCGACAAAGGCGTGGACGAGCGGAAAGTTATTTTTGCCAGCATCCATTGCGACGCCCTGTTTAACGGTTCGTTGCGCGGCGCCATGGTCTATGTGCCCGGGGCGAAATACCGGCGTCCCTCTGAACGTCCTTCAGGCGGTATTTACAGCCGTTTCGACGAGGTGCGGCGGAATCCCACGGCCACCAGCACCGCTTCGCAACGAATCCGGGATGAAGCGCTGTCCCGGAATTTTGCGGGCACACTTTTGCATTCCATGCGAACAAACAAGCCGCCACTGAAGGTGCATGACGCGGGCGACCCGATTCGCAACGTTATCCGCCAAAGCGGCGGACGCGCCTATCTGCCCGCCGTGCTGCGCAACACCGCCGTGCCTACAAAAGTCCTTATTGAGGTGGCAAACATGACGAATCCCACAGACCAGCAGCATCTTGCAAACCCCGAATGGCGGCAGTGGTTCGCCAACGCGTTTGTCAATGCGTTGCGCAATCATTTTGCGGACTGATTTTACGCCGCGTCGCCGGAACACGCTCGCTTTTTGCAATCTATCATTCTTTTCATTATGATCAGGAATCATTCTCGTTTTTGTGAGGGTTTTGAAAACAAGAGCGCACGGCTCCCGTGCCGCCCGCAACCAGAAAGGAGTCTCCCTGATGACAAAGAGACAACAATTAACAACTGCAGCGGGAATACCCGTACCCGACAACCAGAATTCGTTGACAGCAGGAGAACGGGGACCGACTCTTTTGCAGGACCATTATTTGCTTGAGAAACTGGCGCACTTTAACCGGGAACGCATTCCGGAACGGGTGGTGCATGCCAATGCCGCAGGCGCCCTCGGTGTCTTTACCGTCACCAATGATATTACCAAGTACACGAAGGCAAAGATTTTTTCTGAAGTAGGCAAGAAGACCGAGGTGCTGGGGCGCTTTTCCACTGTTGCCGGGGAAAAGGGTTCGGCGGACACCGTCCGTGACGTGCGCGGTTTTGCGTTGAAATTCTATACGGAAGAAGGGAACTGGGACATGGTCGGCAATAATACGCCGGTGTTTTTCATCCGCGACGCCATCAAGTTTCCGGATTTCATTCAATCACAAAAACGCAACCCGCAAACCAATATGCGTTCTGACACCATGCAATGGGATTTCTGGTCCCATGTGCCCGAATCCCTGCATCAGGTAACCATCCTTTTCTCCGACCGCGGCATCCCCAAGGGTATTCCGTTCATGAATGGGTACGGCAGCCACACCTATAGCTTCATCAATGCCGCCAACGACCGGTTCTGGGTAAAATTTCACTTCAAGACCCGACAGGGCATCCAGTGCATGACCCAGGAGGAAGGCGATCGTATTGCAGGACTGGACCCGGACTACCATGCCCGACATTTGTTTGAAGCCATCAAGGGCGGCGACTTTCCCAAGTGGACGCTCTTTGTGCAGATCATGCCCGAGGCAGAGGCCGAAAACTACCGGTGGAATCCCTTCGACCTGACCAAGGTGTGGCCCCACGCCGATTACCCGCTCATCGAAGTGGGCGTTATGGAAATGAACAAGAATCCGGAAAACTATTTCGCGCAAATTGAACAAGCCGCGTTCTCACCCGCAAATGTCGTGCCCGGCATCTCTTTTTCGCCTTGCAAGATGTTGCAGGCGCGCATCTTTGCCTACGCCGACGCGCACCGATACCGCCTGGGCGCCAACTTCGAGCGGCTTCCGGTAAACTGTCCCCACGCCGCGAAAGCCGCCAATTATCAACGGGACGGGCAAATGCGTTTCGACGACAACGGCGGCGCGTCACCCAATTATGAACCCAACAGTTTCGGCGGCCCTGTCGAAAACCCCGCCTACAAGGAACCGCCGCTGAAGATATCCGGCGACGCCGACCACTACGAACAAAAACGCGGCGTGGACGACGACTACATCCAGCCCGGCGACCTGTTCCGGCTCATGCCCGCCGATGAGCAACAACGCCTTATCAGCAACATCAGCGGCAGCCTCAAGAAAGTTCCCGAGGAGATACAACAACGGATGGTGGCCCACTTCCGCAAGGCGGACGCCGCCTACGGCGACGGTGTCGCCAAAGCAATCTGTCTGAAATAAGCCACGCATACAACATGGGAACCCATGAAAAACGGGCGGCTGCTCATCGCAATCAGCCGCCCGAATTTTGCACAGGTGATATGGCGCGCCTGGCTGGACTCGAACCAGCGACCCTCTGCTTAGAAGGCAGATGCTCTATCCACCTGAGCTACAGGCGCTTGTGAGTATTTTCTCACATCATCGAATGATTTTTCCAATGTTTCAGTGAGTAGGCATGGCCCCGCGCTTGGTAATTCGCCGACGAGTGCTCTCTTTCATAAATGCGTTTTCGAATGATATATGGGCTTCTTTTGCTGACCTTGCAAACGCGGCGGATGTTGTTTTCATGTGTTCTCATGCCAGAACTGAAGCATTGCCCGGCATTCGTCGCGGCTGTGCGGGGCGACCAGTGGCCGCAGGATGACGCGGGCGCCTGTTTCGCGGACAAGCGTTGCGAGACGACGCGCATACGCCTGCCACGTTTCGCCGGGCATTGCCGCGATACGGCTGTGCAATACAGTTCCTGTTGCGGCGCATGTTTCCATAACAGCACGGGTGTCGTAGTATTCCGGATTGCCGAGGTCAACGGCGCGCACCATATCCATGCGGCACAGTTGCTCAAGGAGCGTGGGATGTTTACCGCAAAAATGCGCGAAAATGCCGCCGAGCGTTTCAGCGGTTTTGCTGATCTGCGGCAGCACCACGCGCTCGATCATGTCCGGCGAAATAAGCGTTACCGTGTCCTCCGAAGAACGTCCGCCCGCTGTCGGAAAGAACACGCCCTGGCTTGTGCCGTGGCCGTGTATCATGCTGACGGCGGGCTCGCCCAGCAGGTCTTTGATATGCAACGTCGCCTGCGTATAAAACGCGCGCGAAATATCGAGCAGTTCCCTTATCCAGGACTCGCAATCCGGGTTCGGCAGGTCATAGAAGAGTTCCTCGCCGTAGAGCAAGTGCGCTATATCAAACACGCCCTGCGTATCGGCGTGATAGGGAACAATTTGTTCCTCGCCGGAATCGTGATGCATGGCATAAAACCCCTCCGCCAGCCGCATGGTCTCGCTTGTGACGATTTGTTCAACCCTTGCTTCAAGGATTGCCGCACGGGAAAGCGGTTCACCGGGCCAGGGCATGGCCGCCTCGGGCAGGAAGTAGTTGAGTCCGGCCATGGCGGGTATCCAAATAACACCGAGATTGGGGCGCACACAGGGAATGCCGTCCGTGGGCCAATCCACCACGGGGCGCGCCCGCTGCATTTCCGACTCCCACATGGCGCGCGGCTCACGGAAGCGGGCCGGGTAGTCATGCAGGTCATATAGCTCCTGCGATTGCGCGGGGATCAGGATAAGAC